>JAFVID010000032.1 GCA_017474205.1 Clostridia bacterium
ATTCTGTGACCAAGTTAGAAATCATAGTAACAGCAAGGATTATGTATTCATTCACCCCTGCACCATCCGCCATATTTCCTAGGTATGTAGATAAAGGTGTAAAAACAAGATAATAACCCGCAACCTTCATCATAGCAATAGGGATATTAGCAGCAGATTTAAAGGTAAATTTCCTGTTTAGTGTAAAATTCCACAAAACCGATAATATTAGCGATACAAGATACGCGGGCCAATATTTCATTTTTACAAATTCGTTAAGTAAGGTAAAACTTACAGCTTGAATAACCCCTGCCGAAGCAGAAAAAAATACAAATTTAACTATTTGTACTAGTTGTTCTTTGTTTTTCATAACACAACCCTCCGTGTTTTATTTTATCACTAATCACATGGTTTTTCAACAAATTATTCTTTACAATTTTGTTTTCACGTGATATAATTTTTAAAAAAGGAGGCAAATATCATGAACGAATCTAGATTTTATATTTGCAAACATTGTGGCAATATTATCGGCAAAATTAAGGATGCAGGTGTACCTATGATGTGTTGTGGTGAAGTTATGCCACTTATTTCCCCAAACACCGTTGATGCAAGTCAAGAAAAACACCTTCCCGTTGCATCTATTGATGGCAATATTATTTCGGTTGAAGTTGGCTCGGTTATCCACCCCTCCACTGAAGAACATTATATTGAATGGATATATGTTCAAACCGAAAAAGGCGGTCAAAGAAAGGCAATAAAACCCGGCGAAATCCCCGCTGCAAAATTTGCCATTATTGATGATAAACCCCTTGCAGTTTACGCATATTGCAACCTTCATGGCCTTTGGAAAATTGACCTTTAATATGTAATTTTATCCGCGAATTTCTTATTTGATTTTCGCGGATATTTTTTTACAATTTTTAACGAACAAACGTTCTTTTATCTATTGACAGAACGTTTGTTCGATGATATAATTACCTTGTTAATTATATATTTACAAGGTGGTGATTTTATGAATACAAGGTATTATTTATGCATTGACTTAAAGTCGTTTTTTGCATCGGTAGAATGCGTTGAACGAGGTCTTGACCCTATGAAAGTAAATCTTATTGTAGCCGACCCCGAACGTAGCGAAAAAACTATTTGTTTAGCTATAACACCTGCCATGAAAGAACTAGGTGTAAAAAACAGATGTCGTGTTTTTGAAATACCTAAGAACATAAAATACATTACCGCACCTCCAAGAATGCAAAAATATATTGATTATTCCGCTAAAATTTATGGTGTATATCTTAAGTATATAGCACCTGAGGATATGCATATTTATTCAATAGACGAAGTATTTTTAGATGTTACAAATTATCTGGGTATTTACAAATGCACCCCAAAAGAATTGGCGGTTTCCATTATGAAAGACGTATTCAAAACCACAGGCATACGTGCCACTTGTGGTATTGGAACTAATCTTTATCTTGCCAAAATTGCTTTAGATATTACCGCTAAACACTCTCCCGATTTCATTGGCGAATTAAATAGAAAATCTTACTGCGAAAAACTTTGGGATCATACCCCTTTAACCGATTTTTGGCGAATAGGAATCGGCACTGCTAATCGTTTGCAAAAATACGGAATAACCACTATGGGTCAAATTGCAAAAGCGAACGAGGATTTGCTTTATAAAGAATTTGGTGTAGATGCTGAGTTGCTTATTGACCACGCTTACGGCATAGAACCCACCACCATCGCAGATATAAAATCTTATAAGCCAAAGAATCATGGAATCTCGTCAGGTCAAGTTCTTATGCGAGATTACACCTTCCGCGAGGCGAAAATCGTATTCAAAGAAATGCTTGATAATATGTGCCTTGAACTCATAAATCGAGAGCTTGTTACCAACTCCATAACCTTTTACATCATTTATTCAAACGGACTCGAGATTTCTCCTACAAGAGGAAACGTAAATCTCGGCGGATACACCCAAAGCGAAGGTGTAATTATATCATCCGCTGTAAGGGTTTTTGATGAAAAGGTATCTTTTAGCACACCTATCAGAAAAATAAATATATCCTTCAACAATCTTAAAGATAACCGCAATATTCCTTATCAAACCAATCTTTTTCAAGGTGAACACAAAGCGGAAGAATTAATTCGCGAAAAAGCCAAACAACACGCAGTTGCAGGTATTAAAACTCGTTTTGGGAAAAACGCTATCCTCAAAGCTCTTGATTTTCAAAACGGTGCCACAGCGAGAGAACGAAACCATCAAATAGGAGGTCACAAAAGTGGGATGTAAACCCGTTCACAAAATGCCCATAAGAGAAAGAGCAAAACAATTTATGCCCTTCTCCCCTCTCAAAGGGTTGGAAGATGCGATTGTCGCTCAGGAAATGAAGGTGTTAAAACGTCCACGAGCATCGATTTCTCCCGATCAAGCAGAGATGCTTAATAGAAAAATGCAAGAAGTTCAGTTAGGAGACGAAATTTCCCTTACACACTACGAAAAAGGGGTGTATGTAACCACTTTTGGTGAAATTGAAGAGATAAATATGACAAAGCAATATTTCAAAATAGACGGTAAAAACATTATGTTTAGTGATATTTTTGACATTATGTAAGAACCAGTATCAAGCAAAAAACGAAGCACTTTTCTTGGCATAAGAAATATGCTTCGTTTCATTTTTTATCAAAATATCAAGGGCAAATGTAAACTTTTTATTAATTTTATAAAACTTTTTCAAAAATCATTATAATGTATATTGATTTTATATATAAATTAATATATAATATTCACGTATACTTGTAGAAAGTTGGTAGTAAAGTCTTATGAAAAGGATTATATCAATAGTCTTGGCACTAGCAATTATGGGTTCAGCACTCATTTTTTGTTATGCCGACAATGAAATCAAATTGGAGGCGCGATTAGATTACGACGAAAATGGCAACGTCGACATGGTGTTCTCAATCCCTGAGAACTCCCATCTTGGCGATCTTAATTTAAATGTCAAATACTTTTCGCCCATTATAGAAATCGACTTCAATAGTGAGGTATCCTTTAAGAGTCTACTTTCTCCCGAAGAAGAAGCACTTATGGAGTGGAACGTTTGCACCGATCGTGACAAACTTATGGACGGTGTTGAACCTCTTTACCCCCACACCGTAATCGATGGTTACTTCAAGGGGGCGGAAGGCCTCATTAATGGAGGGGACTTGTTTGCTCTTAAGTTCAAGGTTATCGACATCAACGCCGGCCCCGACTTCAACTTCGACTCCAACTTCAAAATCAACGTTAACACTATTTGTGCAGTTGACGGCTACGACTATGCTGCCATTTTTGCACCAGAATTCATCAACTACACTGTTCACGACAAGAATGTTATATCCTTTTCTACTACCTATAAACAATATAAAGACACTTTAACTGTTATTAACGACCAATCTAAACTCGCAAACATCACCAGTGTTCAAAACGTAGATAAGTACACTAGTGGTGGTTACGGTTGGCAAAACGGAACCATAGCAAACTTCCTTCACGGTACCACAGGTGGTAATGGAATGAATGGCGGTAATGTTGTAGGTCAAGGTTTTTCGCCCAAGTGTGACTACGTTCGTGGTGTAAAAGTTTATATGAACATCGACGGTACATACGGAACGGGGTATAAAGCATTATATATTTATATCCAAAAGAATAATGCTAGTGCCCTTGGCGACAACGCTTTCTCCGTAACCGCCGGTGAAAAATATGCAATTTCTATTCCTATTATGCCTGGTGGTCAACGAGTTTACGAATTTAACTTCGATGCCAAAGCAGATTATCAACAAATCGCTCCCGGTGACGTAGCTATACTCAATTCAGGTCAAAACTATGTATATAAGTTTGCTTGGGAAAAACCTAGCAACTGTCACCAATCATACTACTGGATTTCAGGTATTAATACTAGCATCACACATTCTTTGTGGATGACTCCTGCCAACGATGCAGGTAACTGGTCTCAACACAAAGGATATAGTATGTATTTTGAAACCTTGTATGACCATGACGTGCAGGACTTCATCGACTACGCCAATAGTCTTTCCACTTCTGCTTGGACCGACTATAATGCAAACAACTGGAATACGATTGCACTTGCACAAAGTAAATACAATGCTCTAACTGCCGGTCA
>JAFVID010000033.1 GCA_017474205.1 Clostridia bacterium
AAGTGAAAGACACCCTCCTTATTGCTCGCGACCGCCTTGGAACAAAGCAACTATATTTTACCGAAAATGCCGATGGATTGTGGGTTTCTACCTCGTTCACTCCTCTTTTCGAAAAGCAGGAAAACGCTATCGACACTGTATCTTTGCAACACTTTTTTACCTTTTCCTACGTTCCTGAACCACTCACTTTAGGCAAGGATATTTTCGCCCTCGAAGCAGGCCATTATGCCCTTTACGATAAAGAAATTGAGGTTAAAAAGTTCCGCAAATGGATGCCTGAACCCGATGAAAATAAGGACTACGAATCCTTCAAAAACGACGTTAAAAACGCTCTTACCCAGTCGGTTAAGGACGGACTTTCAGGTTGCGAAAAAGTCGCGGCGTTTTTGTCGGGAGGACTGGATTCCTCTATCCTCGTAACCTTGGCATCGAAGGATTATCCCTCCATTGAAACGTATACCGTGGATTTCGACGTTAAAGGATTTTCCGAAGCGGGTGTTGCATCCCGCACCGCCGAAAAATTAGAAATTTCCCACAAATCAATCAAGGTGGACAGCAAACTGTTTGCCGAAAGTTTTGCCGAGGTAGTAAGAGCTACAGGAGTTCCTGTTGCCGACCCATCTATCGTTGCGGTGTCCTTGATTGCAAAGGGTGTTGCCGATAATGGAGAATATGATGCGGTGTTGTCAGGAGAGGGGTCCGATGAACTTTGGGGTGGATATCACGTTTATAATCCTCCTGAATTCGAAAAGAAAATCGCATCACTTCCTACACCTTTGAAGAAAGTTTTGTGGTTCTTTGTAAAAATGCTTCCTAAAAACACCAAGGGCAGAGGTGCATTTTATCGCGGATGTGTTCCCCTTAAAGACAGATATGTTGGCAATACCTTTGTCTTTACCGAAAAAGAGAAGAAAAAACTTCTTAAAAATATTGACAAAAAGGTGTGTTTCAGAGACATCACCCGTCCCTATTTTGAGGATGTAAAAGGACTTCACAATATGCACGCTATGCAGTATATAGACACCTGTTTGTGGCTTCCCGGTGATATCAACGTGGTGGCAGGGAAGAACGGTGCATACAGAGGTCTTAACGTGATAATGCCCTTTACCGATAACCGCGTAACCGAACTTGCGGAAAAACTTACCGTCAGTGATAAACTAAACGGCACTCGAAACAAACGAGTTTTGAGGGATACCTTTGAGGATATTCTCACCAAAGAGGTTGTGGATGGAAAGAAAAAGGGTTATCCCGTACCTGTTCGTTTGTGGCTCAGGGATGAACTCAACGACTGGGCAAAGGATATTATTGCAAGGGCAGATGTGGATAATTATATCAACAAGGCCGAAGCATACCGATTGCTTGAAATCTGCAAGAAAAATGAGAAGGATATCCATACCTATCGTAAGGTCTGGTCTATACTCACCTTCTGTATGTGGATGATTGAGAATAAAGGTGAATAATTTTCGATTTTTACGGTGATGATGTTATGATGGAAAATTGCAATGTTGAATTGAAAAAATTGAACAAAAAACACGCAATTTACAGAAAAATCAATAATTCCCTTTTGTGTATTGCAGCGTTATTATTTGTTCTTTTGGTGTTAGAGGGCTTTGGTATTGTAAATGTTCCGTTATATGAACAAAGAACAGTTTTTTCGGCTAAAGGTTTTTTGAATTTGTGGATAGGAATTCCTTATATAATTATTGAAATAAGGATTAAGAAAATTGATAAAAGAATAAAAGAAATAGAATCTATGTGTGAGAAAAACCACCTCGCCGACCAATAAAGGTCGG
>JAFVID010000034.1 GCA_017474205.1 Clostridia bacterium
ATGGCGGCGGCCTTATATATTATTTTCACATTCCGCAAAGAAAATTACAAAGGAATAAAAATAGCAGGACTCGGTCTCGGATGGGGAATAGGTGCACTTTTGGGCGGAAAGATACTCTACTTCCTTACCCGTCTTCCCGAAGTTTTGGATAAACTGGACAGAGCCATCACAAAAGATGATAAATGGGATGCAATATCCTTTGGGTTCGGCGGACTTGTCTTTTACGGAGGACTTATTGGCGGACTTATTCTGACCATTATCCTTTGTAAAATATTCAAAATGAACACCTTAAAATTTTTGGATTATATGTCCCCCGCAATTCCCCTTTTCCACGCTTTTGGGCGGGTGGGATGCTTTCTCACAGGGTGTTGTTACGGAATAAAGAGTGATTTTGGTTTCACTATTACCGAATCCTTGCTGAAATCAGGCAACGGAGTAAATCGTTTCCCCGTACAGTTGCTGGAAGCAACCCTTAACCTTGTTTTGTTTGTTGTTTTGTTTGTTCTGCGTAAAAAATCTTGCAAAAAAATGCGTCGCGGAGATATTTTTTTCACATATATTATTAGTTACGCAACCCTTCGATTCTCCCTTGAATACCTTCGGGGAGATGTTTTAAGAGGTATTTGGTTTTCCCTCTCCACAAGTCAGTGGATAAGCATTGTATTACTTGTTATTGCTCTTATCCACCTTATATTTTTCAGAAAAAAACAGCCGTTTTCGGCTGAAATTATATAGATTACGAGGTACTGCTTATGAAATGGTTTGTTGCATCGGATATCCATGGAAGTGCATATTACTGCAAACTTCTTCTTGAATGTTTTGAAAAAGAAAAGGCAGATAAAATTTTACTTCTTGGAGATATTCTTTATCACGGCCCGAGAAATGATTTGCCGAAGGATTACGCACCCAAAGAGGTTATCGGTATGCTTAATCCCCTTAAAGATAAGATTATTTGCGTTCGCGGTAACTGTGATACCGAGGTTGACCAAATGGTGCTCCATTTTCCTATCCTTGCGGATTACGGCATCATTTCGGTAGGGGACAGGATTGTCTACGCCACCCACGGACACAAATTCAACCCCGACAATTTGCCTCCGCTTTGCAGCGGAGATATCCTCCTTTGCGGACATACCCACGTGCCTAAATGCGACCACATGGATGAATATATCTATATGAATGCCGGTTCGGTATCCATTCCGAAAGAAAATAGCCACCACGGATATATGACCATCGAAAACGGCGAATTTTTGTGGAAAGATTTAGACGGAAATATTAAAATGACCTTTATTTGCAATGTAAAATGATAAAGACCGACAAGAAAAAACTTAAAAATTTTATTTGCATTACCCTTGCAATAACTCTTATTCTTGTGGGTGTGTTTTACTACATTCAAAATATACACGCTCACAAAGAGGGGTATTTTGTGCCCGATTATCCTCGGATTGAACTAACTCCGAACACCGATTATCAAACCATTTTTGAGCAAACGGGATTAGGTAAATCAGCGGCACAAAAACTTATTGATGAAGATAAATTCGACCTGATTTTAGAGGCACAGGAAACGTTTTTCAATCCACCAAATCCTAAATGCAACGATATGTTTTCCTTTTTCGTTAAGGAAGA
>JAFVID010000035.1 GCA_017474205.1 Clostridia bacterium
ATCTAAGAAGAAATACACAAAAGATGCCGCAAAGGAAAAAGAGCGTATTGATACGCTTGTATCCTTAAAAGATATAAAGGAAAACGGCTTACTTGAATATAATAACGGCTACTATGGTCGTGTGATTAAGGTAGGTCAAAAGAACTTCGGTATTGAGGACATAGTTCAACAAAATATCGACATCAATTATCTTGCAAATGCTTTTAAGTTTCTTGACGGTACGCAAATGGCAGACATTGTAAAGATTGACCGTCCTGTAAACCTTGACTCGTTTTCGGGAGAAGTGTTTGAAAGACTTTCGGCAGTAAAAGAGGGTTTTGATTCGGAAGAGATTAAGAAGATTAAAACTAATCTATTGCAAGAAAGAATTGATAGAATTGACAAACTAAATAATATCCGTAAACAGTACATTTCAGATTATTACGTAGTAGTGTACGGAAGAAATGAAATCGACCTTGAAAACAACACAGTAAATATCGCAACAGAAATCAATAAATGCGGTATTGAAACAAAAATCTTAGGTCGTAGAGAAACGGCAATTTTCTTAAAGTACAGTTTTTCTCGTAATTTTGATGAAAGAGAAGTAAAGAGTATTAAGGACGAGAACTTGCTTGATTGGGTAAAGCCTAATGAAGTCGAGTTCAAGTCAAACCGTTATACGATTGATGGTACGGAGGCGGCGGTTTTATCTATTGCAGATTATCCGTTAAGGGTTAAAAATGCTTGGGGTGCAGACCTTTTCAATATACCTAATACAAAGGTGGTTATGCACATTAAACCCGTAGATAAATACAAAGCAATAAAACGCATTGATAAGGTTATTGGTGAAATGGAAACAAAGCAAATCTTGTCTGAAAAGGCAAGCGAAGCAAATAGCGCCGAAACGCATAGAGAAACAATGCACGCTCTTTTGGATAGTCTCCAAACTGAGAACGAATCGCTCTTGGATGTAACACTTACGGTAACTGCATATAACTATTTGGACGATGCGAACTATAAAAAGAAAGTCCGTCGTTCTATGCTAACGGGAAATTTCAAGCCGTCTATGCTTTACGGTATGCAGGTAGAAGCCTTTAAGAGTGCAAATATTTCACCCACGTCAACACTTAGCAACTATGAACGTGGTATCAACAGTTCGTCGTTGGCGGCGGTTTTCCCGTTTGTAAGGACGTTTGTAATGGATAAAGGCGGTTATATGCTTGGCGAGAATAAGAGCAACCATTATCCCTTTATCTTTAACCTTTGGAAACGTGGCAATCTTTATCAAAACTCTAACGGTTTTGTAATTGGTAAGTCAGGTTCAGGTAAGTCATATTTCTTGAAAAACCTTATTCTTAATGAGTGGGCTAATGATACAAGAATTATCGTACTTGACCCCGAAGCCGAGTATTTGAACGTAACCCGAAATCTCTCAGGCAACATTATCGACGTTGGTAATGCAAAAGAGGGTAGAATTAACCCTTTCCATATCTACAAGGTGTTGACCGAAGATGGGAATACGGCAGACCCCGTTGTAACGTTCAATACGCATCTTAAAATGCTCGAATCTTTCTTTAAGATAGTGTTTGTTGGTGCTTCTTCGGACGTTATCGAACTTATCAATAATTTGGCAGTGGAAACGTATGAAAGAAAGGGTATTACGGAAGCAACGGACTGTACCGAATTTACC
>JAFVID010000036.1 GCA_017474205.1 Clostridia bacterium
AGACGGATTTTTCATTTCCGCATTTAGAAAGAAATAAGGAGCATGACTTTGGAAAGAAAAGATATAAAATCAATGACCAAAGAGGAAATTGCCCTTGAATTAGCAGAGATAGGTCAACCAAAATTTCGTGCAAAACAAATCTATGAATGGCTCTCAAAGGGTGTAGATAGTTTTGAAGAAATGACCAATCTTTCAAAAGATTTACGAAACGCTTTAAGTGAAAAATACATCGTACCCTCAGCAAAAATTGCAAGAAAACTTGTGTCTCAAATAGATGGCACGGTTAAGTATTTATTTTCTCTTTATGACGGAGAAAAAATCGAATCGGTGGTAATGAGTTATCATCACGGATATACCATTTGTATCTCAACTCAGGTTGGTTGTCGAATGGGATGTGTATTTTGTGCAACGGGTATGAATGGCCTAAAACGAAATCTTTTCCCAGGTGAAATGTTATCTCAAATCACCTCCGCCGAAAAGGATTTAAATATTAGAATTTCCAATGTTGTACTTATGGGAATGGGTGAGCCGTTAGATAATTATGAAAACACCCTTAAATTCTTGCAACTTGTAAATGATGATGAGGGTAAGAATATCGGTGCAAGACACATTTCCCTTTCTACCTGTGGACTTGTAGATAAAATGTATGACCTATCTAATGAAAAACTTCAAATTACTTTGTCAGTATCATTACACGCCCCTAACGATATGTTAAGAAGCGAAATGATGCCCATAAACAATAAATGGAACATAGAAAAACTTTTAACCGCTTGTAAGGATTACACCGAATCAACCAAAAGAAGAATATCCTTTGAATATACCGTTGTAGATGGTGTAAACGATTCAGAAGAATGTGCAAAAGAACTCGCCAAAAGGTTAAAAGGAATGTTGTGTCACGTTAATTTAATTCCCTTAAATACTGTTTCGGGTAAAGAATACAAACCATCTCAAAACAGTAAAAAGTTTTGCGAACTTTTAAATAATATGGGAATAAATGCTACTATTCGAAGAACACTTGGTAGCGATATAAACGCATCCTGCGGTCAGTTGGCAGGAGAAAGAAATTCATAGTATTAGAGGTGAAAACATTGAAAATATCAGGCAAAACCGATATTGGTCGCCAAAGAAGAACCAATCAAGATTCCTATGCCGCAGGTGAACTTGCCGGTTCGGTTGCTTGGGCAGTAGTTTGCGATGGTATGGGTGGTGCAAACGGAGGTAATATTGCTTCAGCATCTGCCGTCAAAACAGTTTCCGAAAGAATTTCATCCACCTTCCGTCAAGGAATGGGTTCAAACTCAATATGCAATCTGCTTAAATCTTCGGTAGCGGCAGCGAATATCAATGTTTTCGATATGTCAAAATCGGTAGAATCTTTATCGGGAATGGGCACAACCATTGTCGCCACCATAATTTCCGAAGGAATCGCCCACATTGTCCACGCGGGAGATAGTCGTGCATATAAAATATCTTCCGATGGATTGTTTGAACAAATTACTAAAGATCACTCAATTGTACAAACGCTGCTTGAAAGCGGTCAATTAAGTGAGGAAGACGTTCGTATTCATCCACGAAAGAATGTAATAACAAGGGCGCTTGGTGTTGATGAAATTCTTGACCTTGATTATTCCGAAGTGGATTTAGATGAAGGGGAAGGCATTCTCATTTGTACCGACGGATTAACTAACTTTGTAGATAAAGAAACGGTAATCTCGGTGCTTAAAGAGCATCCGTTAATGGAATGTCCCGAAATACTTGTAGATTTAGCCAACGAAAACGGCGGTGGAGATAATATCACCGTGGTTGTGTTACAAAAATAGAAATAAACATTTCCCGAAAGGAATGATTTTATGGATAAATATGTAGGAAAAAGACTTGACGGTCGTTACGAAATAAAAGAGATTATCGGCATTGGTGGTATGGCAGTTGTATATAAAGCATACGACACCATTGATGACCGAGAGGTTGCCGTTAAAATTTTGAAGGATGAATTTCTTGCAAACGAGGAATTTCGTCGTCGTTTTAAGAACGAATCAAAAGCAATCGCGGTTATGTCACATCCCAATATCGTAAAAGTTTATGATGTTAGTTTAGGTGACCGCCTTCAATATATCGTTATGGAACATATTGACGGCATCACTCTTAAGGAATACATCGAGCGTCAAAAGGTAATCCGTTGGAGAGATGCACTTCATTTTGTTACCCAAATGCTTAAAGCACTTCAACACGCTCACGACAAGGGAATCGTTCACCGCGATATTAAACCTCAAAACATTATGCTTTTGCAGGATGGTACTATTAAAGTAACCGACTTTGGTATTGCAAGATTTTCAAGAAGTGAGCATAGAACCATTACCGATAAAGCCATCGGCTCGGTGCATTATATTAGCCCCGAACAAGCAAGGGGAGAAATCACCGATGAAAAATCCGATATTTACTCGGTAGGTGTGTTGCTTTACGAGATGCTTACAGGCCGACTTCCCTTCGATGCAGAAAGCACCGTATCGGTAGCAATTATGCAACTTCAAAATGATCCCGTAAGTCCCCGAAGCATCAATTCCAATATTCCCGAAGGCCTTGAAGAAATTACTCTTCATGCAATGCAAAAAGAACCCGCAGTTCGTTATCAATCTGCGGCAGAAATGCTTATGGATATTGAAAAATTCAAGAGCAATCCCTCTATTCAGTTTGAATATAAATATTTTGTAGATAAAGAACCCACAAAATATATAAACGACAGTGCCGATATTAAACCCAAAGCAGAAAAGAATGATGACGAGCCCAAAGCCCCCATTATTCCTATCCTTCTGGGCGTTGCAACCGCATTTGTAATTGGTTTGCTTGTGCTTGGTACAGTTATGGCGGGTAAGTATCTTAACTGGGGTCCCTGTTCAGGTGGTTCAGGTACCGAAATTAAATGCCCCAACCTCGTAGGTCTTTATTACGATGAGGTTAAGAATTCCGATGAATACAAAGATTTCCTCATCCTTGAGGGCGATAAACGTCAATATAGCGCGAAATACGAAGCGGGTGTAATTATGTCCCAAACCCCCGCCGAAGGAAAAATGCTTAAGGGTAAACACGAAATTACCGTTGTAGTATCCCTCGGTAATAAAGCAATGAGTATGCCTCGTTTTACCAATTACAAGGTAGAAGACGTAAAAATCAGTTTAGAGCAAATGGGAATTGATCCGTCCAATATTACCGTTGTAGAAGCGTTTAATGATGAAGTAGCACAAGGATATGTTGTTGCCACAACTCCCGGTGAAGGAAGCACAATAAATGCGGGGCAAAAGGTAACAATCTACGTAAGTAAGGGTGCCGCCCCTGTGGATATTATTGTAGGTAACTATGTCGGTTCAGAAGAAAGCGAAGCAAAACGCAAAATTGAAGGCGATGGATTAACCCTTGGCAACGTTACCTATGAGTCAAGTTCATATCCCATTGGATACGTAATCAGTCAAAGCATTGGTTCGGGTAGTTCGGCTAAAAAGAATGACCCCATTAACATTGTAGTAAGTAACGGATATTCCATTACTATTGATATGCCCATTCCCGATATGGCAGAAAAAACCTTCACAATCACCGCATTTTACAATGGTTCTGCTGTTGTAATTTCAGGGGCATCAAACCTTGATCCCACTGTCTTATCGGGCACCTATAACATCAAATTCACCCCCACAATGTTAGGCCTTACTGCAAAAGATTTGAAAGATGCTGCATCGGGCACTACCTGGAATATTTGGCTTAAATATTCAGGAGAAAACTATATTCAATACAGTCTTGACTTCAAAACAGGAAAATACAGTATGATTGATCAACCCGCAGTATTACCCTCTGAACTTCTCTATAATGCACCTCCCACAGATGACAATAATTAAGGGTGAATAGATGATTGAAACACAAAAAAATGGAATTATAATTAAAGGTATTTCCGGCTTCTACTATGTAGAGTCGGAAAATACTGTTTATGAGTGCAAAGCGAGGGGGATATTCCGCAAAGAAGGCATAACACCCCTTGCAGGAGATAGGGTGAAAATATCTATCGGTGCTAACGGCAAAGGATGGGTAGAGGAAATTGCCCCCCGTACCTCATACCTTGAACGTCCCCCCGTTGCTAACGTAGATAGAATATATATCGTGGTATCTGCCGCAGACCCCTCACCGTCGCCTATAGTCATTGACCGCCTTACCGCTATTGCCGAGGATAAAGAAATCGAACCCGTAATCGTTTTCAATAAGACCGACCTTGCCAATGTTGATGAATATATAGAAATCTATAAAAAGGCGGGATTCGATACCTATACCGTGTGTTGTAGCACAGGGGAGGGCGTAGATGCACTGCGTGATACTCTCGTCAATAAAATCAACGTATTTGCGGGGAATTCGGGCGTAGGCAAGTCATCACTGCTTAACCTTATTTGTCCCGAATTTGACCTAAAAACGGGCGAAATAAGCCAAAAGTTAGGCAGAGGACGTCATACCACCCGTCACGTTGAACTTCTTAAGCTCTCAAACGGCGGATACGTAGCTGATACCCCCGGTTTTGCCTCTATAGATATGGAAAAGCAGTGGATATATAAAGAAAATCTTCAGTTTGCTTTCCGCGAGTTTAAGGACTATATAGGTGAGTGTAAATTCACCTCTTGTTCCCATACAGGCGAAAAGGGTTGTGCCATTGGTGATGCCGTTGAAAAGGGAATTATCAGTAAAAGCCGACATCAAAACTACATAACCCTCTATAGAGAAATGGAAGAAATAAAAGACTGGGAACGAAATAAAGAATAATAAATTAAAGCAGGTTATCTAAATTTAGATAACCCGCTTTTTTATTTACCACAAAAAAATCCTTCGGGGAATTGCCCCGATTTAAAAAGTGATATCCCGTTATCGTCGCAAAAGTTTCGGCAATATTCAAGTTGAGTCGCGTTATTTATACCGCAGTCAACCACCGCAATTCTTACTTTACCACCAAAATCGGTTTTTATCCTTTTGTAAGCAAAGAAAAGTTCCGAATAAGCTTCATTACCGCAAATGGGAATGACAAGTAAATCGCCAATATGATGTTTTGGTTGTAAGAGTTTCGTAGTACAGTTTACGATTATGGTAGCAAGACCATAAATAGATAAAACAAGCACCCCGCCCCAAATAACCGCTTCCATAAAATCCCCCCAAACACTTTTTACTATAATATATTCAAAATTAGGTGGATGGATATAAAAAAATCGGGTTGATTTCTCAACCCGATTATATAAATATACTATTATTCTGCAGGGAATTTATCTATTTTATCAACTGCAAATTGTAAAATCAATAGTGCATCAGTGGATTCAATAACACCGTTACCGTCAACGTCAGCAGCTGCTGTTTGTCCAAAAGTAATTTCTTTTTTACCAACCGAAACCTGAAGTGCGGCTAAAGCATCAGGACCACCGATTATATTATCGGTATCAACGTCGCCAAGTTTGTAGTAATTCCAATTAGCGTTGATAAAATCGTAATTGTTCATGTGGTCTAATCTATCAAAAACAATATTATCTTTATCTTTTTCTTTGCCTGAATACCAAACATTCAAATTACTGTAGGATCCAAAAGCACAAATTCCAACGAAATTTACACTTTTATGTAAAGCAATATTTGTAAGATTACTACAACCAGCAAAAGCATAAGACGAAATAGTAGTTACACTATTAGGAATAAATAGATTAACGAGTTCTGTGCAATTTTCAAGGGCTTGAGGGGATATCATAACCGTACCATCTTTAATATGCACTGTTTCATCACAAACGCCCTTGTTAACGTATGCAACCTTACCGATATAAACAACCCCGTCTGCTTGATTTTGTAACCATTCGGTATCATAAAAAGCATAAGAACCAACATCTGTTACGTTGTCGGGAATAGAAATATTTGCAAGTTTATTACAACCAGAAAATGAATATGCACCAATACATGTAACACTGTTAGGAATATTAACATCAGTAAGTTCTTTACATTGCCAAAATGCGTATTTTTCAATAGAGGTTACACCATCAGGAATTGTAATGCTTTTTATAGAGTTTCTTCCATAAAACGCAGAATTAGCAATACTTGTTACGCTATTATCGTCGGGAATTACACTATTGTTAGCTCCCGCAAGCAATGTTCCTGTTGCGGTTTCTATTAAACAGTTTCCTGCACTATGATAGTTGGGATTACCATTTTCTACAGTTATGTTTGCAAGATTATTGCAATTTTTGAATGGACAACCACGAATAGTGGTTACACTTGCGGGGATGAAAATACTTTCGAGCATAGTACAATCATTGAAAGCATAGTCATAAATTTTTGTTACAGGAGCTCCGCCTAATTCACTGGGGATAATAATGTCTCCGCTAATTCCTTTGCCAACCTTTTCAATGGTTGCCTCGCCGTTTTCAATGGAATATGTATAATACCCATCTACGTCCGCACTAACGGTGGGTAAAATGCACGTAACCATTAATACTGTTAAAATAACTGACAATACCTTTTTCATAGCTTCTCCTCCTTAAAATAAAAAAGTGCGTAGCCAGAACTACGCACCGAAAAACACGTAGCTCTGATGTCGCCAAACACAATTTCAACAACCCAAGCAAAGCATGACTATATTGAAACAGAGCATTGCGCTTTTACCTCGAAAAGCACCATGCTAAGCATACGGGTCGCTATTAAAATGTGTTTGGCAAGCATATTATAACATATATTTTTCAAAAATGCAAGAAAAAACCACCGACAGGATATGTCGGTGGTTTTTACAATTAAATTAGTCAATCAAAAGGGTTAATATCTTTTTGGGTGTAAGGGTGAATTCAGCAGTATCGAAATTAACGAAAGAACGCTTGATTTCAGCCATAGTGGTCTTGAAGATCTTGCCCTTTGCGGTGATTTTAGCCACAGCATCCTCATTAGAAAGGTTAACCACACGAATAATAAGTCCATTGCCGGTTTCACTGCGTTTGAAGGCGGTAACCTGAATACCTTTACCCTCGACCTTAATTGCGGGAACGTTATTTTTAATTGCAACTTCGGGATATAAATCGGGCAAGTAGAAGAATTCAGAAAGTTCGGTATCCTGTACGCAGGGACGACCACCGGTGAAGCGACGAGTATCGCAACAAGCGGTAATGTTGAGAAGGGGAGCGCGGAATTTGAGGGTGGTATTGATAACATCAGCGGAAATCAAATCACCAACGAAGGGATGAAGTCCGAGTTCGCCTTCAATTTCACGAATCTCTTGGTTACCGGGTACCTTCCAGTTATCAGATGCACCAACGTTAATACCGCCCGTACCACGAATAATGGTGAATGCCAAGTTCTTATCATCAATCACTTCAAATTCGTGAGCACCTTGGGTAAATACGGCAAAACCGTTATCGTTATTATCGTCGCAAAGTGCAGCAAAGGTGGCATTGGGGAATACCTTTGAATAGGTTAAAGGATAATGATCTTCATCGGTGTGAGATACAATATCGTATGCAATATCGGCAAGAGCGTGTTTAGATACAACGTCGGTATTAACAACAACACGAATACGATGATCCTTTGCCTTGTTATCTACAAGATATTTAACCTCAACCCAATCTCTGCCTTTGGTAAGAATAAGATCAAGAGTAACTGTGCTAACGACGGTTTCAGCAGAACGGCATTTGTTATCGAAATCATATTCGGCAGGAGAGGGAACGTCATAAACAACACGAATAATTTGTTCATAAGCGTTTTTAGATACAATTTCAGCACTCTTGTAGGTGCCGAAAATAGTGGGGGTACCACCATCGGTAACAAATACGTATGAGTCACCAATATCGGCAGTTTCTTCAACTGCGATGCAGTCGCAAATCTTGCGACCATTAGATTTATCGGTAATGTTTACCTTGCCGTCAACAAAGTCAACCACAAGTTTATCATTCTTAATAGAAAGATTATCGCAACAAATTTTGGGAGCAACTTGAGCATTGCCATCCTTGCGACGTACCAAGAAACTCTTGAAGGAGAAGGGAGCAACTTCACCAACGTTTACAATAACGTCATAAACGTCAACCTCAAGGGTGCCGGGGAGATTTAATGGACTAAATACGTCGTGGCGATTTTTGTATCTTCTTGTAACGATAAAGTCAACAGCATTGCCGTTTTCATCAAGGATTTCAAAATTATCGAAACCATCACTCTCAATGAATTTGAAGGTGGTCTTTACACTTTCGTTAGCAGGTACAGAAAGTGTATTTGCAACGGTGAGAATATAATCTTGCTCTCCGCCCTTAGACATAGTAGCCATATGGTCGGATGCAGCCTGCATACCTCTTCTAAGGAGTTCGTTACCGTACTCAAAAAGTTCGGCATAACGATTTTCCATGTGAGCGTGAACCTCATCACGACTGCAACCGCAAATGGAATCGTGGGGATGATTACGCATAAGATTTTTCCAAGTGTAACGGAGTTGATCAAAGGGATAAATTCCCTTCATTCCGTTGCGTTCCATCATTGCATAAAGGGGTTCCATTCTATTTTCAAGAAGTGCCTGTGCACGACAGTTAGCAACCTTAAGATAATGACGGGAAGAAAGGGTGCCTTTAAGCAAATCCCAGTCGTGACCTCTTCTAAGTTCACCGCAAACAACGGGAAGTTCAACATCGTTATCTTCGATGTATTGCTTAACATCAGCAACATAATCATCAAAGTTATATTGCATAATTGCCTTGTTTTCGGGAAGTGTTGCTTGAAGTTTTTCAAGCACTTCAAGAAGGTCAGATTGAGGTTCCAAATGGTCAACGCCATTCATAAGCAAGAGATAAGGGGTAAAGGTGTAGGCATCCTTAAAACTTTCTTCAATGTTTTCAAGCATTTTAGATGCTTTATCAATATCGGCAGAAAATCTTTGAGCATTGTTATACCAATATCTCATATGGAAGGCATAAACGTCGGTGCCGTCTGCACCTTTCCAAATGAATTCGGTGGGGCTCTTTTGACGTCTGGGGAATCCATATTGATCTAATTCGTCATCAAATATAAATTCATTAAATCCACGGCCGAAAACAAAGTTTTTATAACCGAAGTTATCAAGAATTTGGGGAAGCTGAGAAATATTACCAAATTGGTCAGCGGCATAACCAATACCTCCCTTGCCACCAAATTCGGTACAAAGTTTAGCACCCTCTAAAAGGTTACGAACGGTTGATTCACCACTGGTAAGATAAAAGTCATTTTGCAAATACCAAGGGCCAACCATAATGCGTCTTTCAGAGATGTATTTCTTAAGCAATTCCTTTTTATCGGGGCGTACTGCAAGATAGTCCTCAAGCACGATGGTTTGAGCATCCATGTGGAATACAAATTGAGGATTATTCTCTAAAATAATAAATAGACGATCAAAAAGGTCGGTGAGACGATGACGGAAAACCTCAAGAGGAGAATACCATTCACGGTCCCAGTGGGAATGACTTATAACACAAAATATTTTTTTGTCCATAAAAACAACTCCTGTCGTTTAGATGTATTTTTTACGATAATTAGACACAACTATCCAATTACAATAATTCTATCATATAGTAGTAATAATTGCAATAATAAAAACATTAAAATACATAATAAAATCCCTTTACAGCATTAGCCATAAAGGGATGAGTTTTAAACTTCATTTCGAAAATAGTGAAATAAATATTGTTGAGCAATACCTGCCACGTCTTCAAATTTTTCGGGTAATCCATCAGGATAGTTTTCCGCCATAATTCTCTTTATCCAAACATCCTTTGGAAAGGAGTCAAACCTGCCATAAGCAAAAAGTAAAACACAGTCGGCAACCTTATCTCCAACACCCTTAATTTGTTTTAAATATTCTCTTGCTTCATCAAGTGGCATAGTGTATGGAAGGGATAAATCTATTTCACCCGATGAAACCTTATTAGCTGCATCAACAAGATATTTTGCCCTGAATCCCGAACGAATAGGCGCTAAATCATCAACGGTAAGTTTAGCCAATTTATCTGCGGTAGGAAAAGCGTATGTATCATCATCTATCTTTTCCCCACAAAGTTCACAAAGACGAGATATAATCCCCTTAATACGAGGAATATTATTGTTTTGCGAAATAATAAAGGAACAAAGTGTTTCAAAGGGTTCTTGCTTAAGAATATGAATACCTTTGGCATAGGGTGAAGCAATGCTCAAAACCTTATCGGTACATAATAACGCATCTAACTTTTCGTAATCTCTACCAAAGTCAAAATAATCGTGCCAAAATTGGTCGAATTCAGTGCGGTCAGTACCCTCTAAAATAAGAGTATCATCTATTTGCTTTGCGAATATCTTTTTGTTACCTGCAATAATTTCGTAACGATTATCTTCCAAAAGATTGAAACGAAAACATTGCCCGCACAAGAGAGTGCGGGCAAGATTAAAGCATTTTAAGTTTTCAATATATATTGATTTCATATTAACCAAGAAGATGGAAGTTGAATACCAATACTGCGAAAACAATAGATACGGTGGAAAGGAGTTTAATAAGAATGTTGATAGCAGGACCGGAAGTATCTTTGAAGGGGTCGCCAACGGTATCGCCAACAACTGCGGCTTTGTGGCCATCGCTACCTTTACCGCCATAAACACCGCTTTCGATGTATTTCTTAGCGTTATCCCAAGCACCGCCGGAGTTACTCATAAAGATTGCAAGGAGGAAACCGGTGATGGTTGCACCGGCAAGCATACCAATAACACCGTTAGGTCCAAGAATAAGCCCGGTAACAACGGGAACAACAATAGCAATCAACGTGGGAAGAACCATTTCTTTAAGGGAGGCCTTTGTGCAAAGGTCAACGCAAGTTGCATAGTCAGCTTCTGCTTTGCCATCCATAAGGCCGGTAATTTCTTTGAACTGACGACGAACTTCTCTAACAACCGATTGAGCTGCACGACCAACGGATTCCATAGTGAGTGCGGCAAAAACGAAGGGGAGACAAGCACCAATGAAAAGACCTACAAGAACGAGGGGATTCATAATGGATAACTCGAATTTGAAATCGCTATTAACTGCCAATGTTTCAATCTTGTCTTTGTAAGAGGCCATAAGTGCAAGAGCGGTAAGAGCGGCAGAACCAATAGCAAAACCTTTACCGGTTGCGGCAGTGGTGTTACCAAGAGAGTCAAGAGCGTCGGTACGGTTACGAACTTCTTTATCCATACCTGCCATTTCAGCAATACCACCGGCATTATCGGCAACAGGACCATAA
>JAFVID010000037.1 GCA_017474205.1 Clostridia bacterium
ATGGATATAAGTTCCACATCATCCCTAACAGATAAACGCTCAACGATACGAAGTCCTGTTGTACCTGCTCCGCCGTTTATAAACACCTTAACCATTATTAATTTTCTCCGTAATGTATTTGATTTGTTCCTCAACCGAATTGCCGCTTGCACATCCTAAAGAAACGCGACGGGTTACTCCGTTTTCAAGATTTACTGCGTCAAAAATATCCTCTTCAAAGTTACTAGCGAAGGATTTATATTCTTCTATAGTCATTTCTTCAAGGGTCTTTTCGTTCTTGGTGCAATATGCCACAATTTCACCTGTGGTGGCATAAGCAGCACGAAAAGGAATACCCTTTTTAGCAAGATAGTCGGCACAGTCGGTGGCATTTATGAATCCTGCCGCTGCTGCCTTTCTCATATTCTCGGGATTAGCGGTTATGGTATCGAGCATTGGGATAAACACGCTAAGGCAAAGTTGTACGGTATCTACCGCATCGAAAATTGCCTCTTTATCCTCCTGCATATCCTTATTATAGGCAAGGGGAAGTCCTTTGAGAAGGGTGAGAAGTCCGTTCAAATCGCCATATACTCTACCCGTTTTACCGCGGATAAGTTCGGCAATATCGGGATTCTTCTTTTGGGGCATAATGCTGGAACCGGTGGAGAATCCGTCATCAATATTTACAAAACGGAATTCCCAGGAACTCCACATAATAATCTCCTCGCAAAAACGGGAAAGGTGGGTCATTATAAGGGATAGGTCGGCGGCAAGTTCTACACAGAAATCTCTGTCGCTTACACCGTCGATGCTATTGCGACAGGCATCATCAAATCCCAGTGCTTTAGCACAGGATATTCTGTCGAGGGGGAAGGATGTACCCGCCAATGCACAACTGCCAAGGGGAGAAATGTTTATTCTCTTTATGGCATCTTCAACACGCTCAATGTCACGAAGGAACATAAATCCGTAAGCCATTAAATGATGGCCGAAGGTAATAGGTTGCGCTCTTTGGAGATGGGTGTATCCGGGCATTACGGTATCTTTATATTTCAGTGCTTGTTTAGAAATAACCTCAATGAGTTCTTTGAGTAAATCAATGACGTTGGTTGCTTCTTCACGGAGATACATTCTTACATCAACCGCTACCTGATCATTACGGCTACGGGCGGTGTGAAGTTTTTTACCCACATCCCCTACTCTCGATACAAGTTCACCCTCAACGAAGGAGTGAATATCCTCAGCGGTGGGATCAATGCCGAGTTTACCTTCATCAATATCAGATAGAATTTGTTTAAGTGCGGTAACGATGGTAATGCTTTCATCCACTGTGATAATATTCTGCCTTGCCAACATTTCTGCGTGGGCAATAGAACCGGTGATGTCTTGTTTATACATTCTGCCGTCAACACTAATGGACGAGTTAAAATCATCTGCAAATTTATTAAGTTCACCGTGTAATCCGTTTTCCCAAAGTTTCATTATTCAGGTCATTCCTTATTCAAAAGTTCGGGTAACGAAAATATTCCGTTACCCGTTTGTAGTTTTTAATTATTTGTTTTTGTTTTTAAGGTCGGTAAGTGCCTTTACTTTGGTGGGGAGTCCAAAGAGGTTGATAAAGCCCTCTGCATCGTATTGATCATATACGGAATCCTCATCAAAGGTTGCAAACTCTTCACTGTAAAGAGAGAGAGGTGAGGTAACACCAGCGTTGATAAGATTACCCTTATAGAGTTTAAGGGTAACATCACCGGTAACTCTTTGTTGGGTGTTATCTACAAAAGCGGAAAGGGCTTCTCTCAAAGGAGTGAACCATTGGCCGTTATAAACAAGCTCTGCAAAGCGGGATGCAACAAGTTCTTTGTAGTGGGAGGTTTCTTTATCGAGGGTGATGGTTTCAAGAACCTGATGAGCTCTATAAAGGATGGTACCGCCGGGAGTTTCATAAACGCCTCTGGATTTCATACCAACAAGACGGTTTTCAACGAGGTCGGCAAGACCGATACCGTTTTCACCGCCGAGTTTGTTAAGGAGTTCAACCATTTCAACTGCACCCATCTTTTTGCCGTCAATTGCAACGGGAACACCCTTTTCGAAGGAGATGGTTACATAGGTGGGCTTATCGGGAGCCATTTCGGGGGATACACCGAGTTCAAGGAAACCGGGTTCGTTGTATTTGGGCTCGTTTGCGGGATCTTCAAGATCAAGACCTTCGTGGGAAAGGTGCCAGAGGTTCTTATCTTTAGAATAGTTGGTTTCACGATTTATCTTAAGGGGAATGTTATGTGCTTCGGCATATTCGATTTCTTCTTCTCTGGATTTAATATCCCAAATACGCCAGGGAGCAATAATTTCCATTTCGGGTGCGAAGGCCTTAATAGCCAATTCGAATCTTACTTGGTCGTTACCTTTACCGGTGCAACCGTGGCAGATAGCATCTGCACCTTCTTCTAATGCGATTTCGATAATTCTCTTTGCGATAATGGGACGGGCAAAGGAAGTACCGAGGAGATAGTCACCTTCGTATTTTGCACCTGCTTTGAGGGTGGGGAAAATGAAATCTTCAATAAATTCTTTTTTGAGGTCTTCGATGTAAAGTTTAGAAGCACCTGTTGCGATTGCCTTTTCTTCAAGGCCGTCGAGTTCGGTGCCTTGACCTACGTCGGCGGAAACAGCGATAACTTCACAGTTGTTGTAGTTCTCTTTGAGCCAGGGGATAATGATTGAAGTATCAAGACCTCCGGAATACGCAAGAACTACCTTTTTGATTTGACTTTTATCTTTTTTAGCAGACATTGTATGTCCCTCCTTAAAATATTGAATAAATATACACTAATTATACCTATTATTAAAAAAATGTCAAGGGGTTATATGTATATTCATTTTAATTCTATATAACTAACAAAAACAAGGGTTTTATTCTCTATCCTTTGTCAATTTTGCAGTAATTTGTTGCATAAAATGCTAATATCAATGTATATTTACTAAATTTTATACATTTTTCAGCCCTGCAAACTTAAAACCCCTTCGTCCATCTATGCAAAATGAACAAAGGGGTTAAATTTTGGTTAACTATTGTTGGGGATTGATTATGTTTCTCCAATCTAAATCTCCGCGTTCAAGTCCGTGGATAAGCACCTCTGCGGTGGCGATATTGGTGGCAATAGGAATACTATGAACGTCGCAAAGACGGACTAAATCTCCGTCCTTTTCTTCATATCCTAAGCGCATAAGGGGGTCGCGGAAGAAAAGCACCATATCTATTTCATCACAACCAATTCGGGCTGCAATTTGTTGTGTACCGCCTTGGGTACCTGTTAAGTATCTTTGTATTTTAAGTCCTGTGGCATCACTTACAAGTTTACCCGTAGTGTCGGTAGCACAAAGATTGTGTCCGTCAAGAATACCTTTGTAGGCAATACAAAACTGAACCATAAGTTCCTTTTTTGCATCGTGAGATAAAAGTGCTATATTCATATTAACTACTCCTTTTATGTTGGTTAGTTATTAACTACATTTTTTTAAGGTTAGGTAGTGGAGTTGGTTGATTTAAAAGTCGCTCACCAATTCTAATGCAGGCATCAACAAACTTGCCTTTTTGTGGTATCTCCCCTATGTTTCGTGCAGTGGATACATCCTCATCGACAGGAACAACACCTAAAATTCGAAGGCCGGTTTTATCGGATATTTCATCTAAATTGGTGATGCTTTTCTTATTCTTTTTATAGGTGAAATGGTTTATGATAAGTCGTCTTTCACAATTTTCGATATTTTTTAAGTATTCGCCAATTTTTTCCGCCGCCAAAAGTGATAATGGGTCGCCACTTTTGTAAACAACCAAGGCGAGAAAGTTCGATAAATGCGTTTCTAATTTTAAATCGCAACCTGAAGGTCGGTCAACAATAATAAAATCGTATTTTTCTTTTAGGGTTTCGATTAAAGCACCTAAATTCTCAGCAAAGTTTTCGGTTAAAGATACGGATGGACCGATTATCATATCGAAGCCATCGTCCACCGAAACAATAGCATCTTCCGCCTCACAGTTGCCAACAAGCAGGTCATTGAGGTCATAAACCGCCTCTTCCCCTTTTTTGAGAAGAACACCAAGTGGGCGAAATGGGTCGGTTTCGATTAGTAACACCGATTTACCCATTTTACAAAGATATTGGGACACACAGGCGCAAAGGGTGGTTTTACCTATTCCTCCTACAGAAGAAACAAAAACAATTGTTTTCCCCATAGGAATACCACCTTTACTATAAAATATCTATGTTAATTTTATCATACAGAAAATCTATTGTCAATAAAATTATATTGATTTTACTCAAAAAAGACAAAAAAATATACCGTTTTCGCAATATATTGCACATATTTTTGAGGTTTTTGTATTGAAAAGGGCTTAGTTTTATGTTAAAATTTATTTATTAATAATCGTTAGAGGTGAGTTTTGTGAATTCTCACGGCAAAAAGATGATAGCCCCCATAGTGGTTACTATTGTTATGATACTTTATTACGTTGTTTACTTTGGAGTGCTTATTGCCCTGCTTGACGGCTTTTGGAAAATCCTTTTGGGTGTCTTCCCCGTTTTGTTTGCGGCGGTAACCATCAAGGTTTGCATAGAAAGAATTAATGAAATAAAGAAAGGTGAAGAAGATGATATTAGTAAATACTGATTATATCAGCGGTAAAGAATTGGAAACATTAAGCATTGTTAAGGGAAGTACCATTCAATCAAAACACATTGGTAAAGATATTACTCAAAGTTTCAAAACATTGGTTGGCGGTGAACTTAAGGCATACAACGAGATGATGAATGATGCTCGTGCTCTTGCCACCAAAAGAATGGTAGAGGAAGCCGAAGCTCTTGGTGCCGATGCGGTTATAAATATCCGTTATGCCTCCTCTGCGATTGTGCAGGGGGCTGCAGAGGTTATTGTTTACGGCACAGCGGTTAAGTTTGTTAATGAATAGTTGTGGATAGAAAAATATGAGAGAAAAAATATATTCAATAATAAACCCTAATGAAAATGACAATAAAGTAAGTAACGTATATGACTTTATTATGATGGCAACAATTATAATAAGTATAATACCTCTTGCTTTTAAACACACCAATCTTATTTTCCAATGGATTGATTATATTACAGTATCAATCTTTATTCTTGATTACATATTACGACTTTTTGTTGCAGATTATATACTTAATAAGTCAATTTCCTCGTTTTTTATATATCCAATAACACCAATGGCAATAATTGACCTAATCTCTATTTTGCCCTCGGTGACGGTTTTAAATAGCGGTTTCAAATTATTAAAATTGTTCAGATTATTACGAACTCTAAAAGTGTTTCGTGCCTTTAAGTTTTTAAGATATTCAAGAAGCTTTGATATAATCTCCAATGTTTTCAAAAAACAAAAGAAAATCCTTTCAGCAGTGGCGACAATGGCAGTTGCCTATGTTTTGTTATCCGCATTGATAATCTACAATGTGGAACCAGAATCTTTTAATACTTTTTTTGATGCTATATACTGGGCAACAATATCATTAACCACAGTTGGATATGGCGATATATATCCGATAACAACGATTGGCAGAATTGTTACAATGGTTTCATCAGTTTTTGGAATTGCAATTATTGCCCTTCCATCTGGCGTTATCACAGCAGGATATTTAGCGGAAGTTAATAAAAACGAAGATGAATGATAAGTTGGACTATGACATTTCGTGTGTCATAGTCCTTTTAATATAACTTGTACCAAGTTTGCACCAAGATAGATTTTAAGGCAAAAAGAAAACCCCGAAAACCGTTTGGTTTCGGGGTTTTTGAATACTCTTTGAAATAACAGATTATCTCTTGGAGAACTGGGGAGCACGACGTGCACCTTTGAGACCGTATTTCTTTCTTTCCTTCATTCTGGGGTCACGAGTGAGGAATCCTGCCTTCTTGAGGATGGGGCGGAGTTCTGCATCGTATTGAAGGAGAGCACGGGAAAGACCATGACGGATAGCACCTGCTTGACCGGTTACGCCACCGCCTGCTACACGGCAAACAATGTCGAACTTACCGAGGGTTTCGGTAGCTGCCATAGGTTGACGAACGATAAGTTTAAGGGTTTCAAGACCAAAATAATCGTCGATGTCACGATCGTTGATGGTGATGTTACCGGTTCCGTTATATACACGAACACGAGCTACAGAGCTCTTTCTGCGACCGGTACCATAAAAATAAGGTTTAGAATCGTACATTTGCTTTTACCTCCCTTATTAAAGAGCAACTACTTCAGGTTTCTGAAGTGCATGCTTGTGTTCTGCGCCCTTGTAAACGCGGAGACGAGTAAGGGCAGAACGGCCGATGGTGGTTGAGGGAACCATACCTTTAACTGCAAGTTCCATTGCGAGTTCAGGACGGGTTTCCATAAGGGTGCGGTACTTGACCTCTTTAAGATGGCCGATGTAACCGGTGTGACGATAGTAGAATTTTTGATCTAACTTCTTTCCAGTGAGTACAGCTTTTTCAGCGTTGATGATGATTACGTGATCGCCACAATCAAGGTGGGGTACAAAGGTGGGTTTGCCTTTACCGCGAAGAAGGTCGGCAGCAGCAACAGCCACACGTCCGAGGGGCTTACCGGCAGCGTCGATAACATACCATTTACGCTCGATGTCGGATGCCTTGGGCATAAAAGTGGACATAGTTAAAACCTCCAATTTATTATAATTCATATTTTTGATAACTTTTAAAGTTTCACCCGACAAACGGGGCATTCGTAAGGTAAAACTCACAGCCGAATGATAATAACATATTTTATCCTTTAAGTCAACACATTTTAATAAAAAATTTTACAAAATAAGGCGAGTTCTCTTGTTTTCTTCGTTTTTCTTCGATTTCCTCGTATTTTCTAACATTCGTTTTTATGATATTTTATATTACATATAAAAATCCACCCTATCTTTCGATAGAGTGGATGGAAAATCTAAATTTATTTTGCAGCGGGATATTCGTTGCAAAGGAGATAAAGGGGTGCTTCGTCTTCTTCGATTTCGGGGAAGCGTCCTACTTGGGGGAAGAAACGTTCTGCATCGGAAGTATCAGCATCGGCAATAGCACCGAGGTAAGGCATACGGTCAACGGGCTCAAAGAAACGGTTATCTTTGGAGTCGTCGTTGCATTGGCTAACTTCACCAACCAATACTTTACCGCAACCTTCTTCAGCCCAGAATGCGTGATAAAGTTTCTTGGTGTTGGTCATACTCATACCGGGGGTAAGACGGATAACGCTACCTGCGGGTACGGTGTAATGACGGCCGTCAACCTGGATTTCTACATCATCCATAGAGAGATTATCATTTTCGTCTGCACCGTAAACCTTAATCATAAGGTTACCGCCGCCACGGTTGATGATATCTTCTTGTTTATACCAGTGATAGTGGTAGGGAGTGGTTTGGTTTTCTTTAACGATCATAATTTTTTCGGCATATACTTTTTGATCATCATCATTGAACATATTGCCGTTACGGGTGGTGAAAAGGAACAAACCGCATTTGTCAAAATCGCCGCTACCGAAGTCGGTGATATCCCAACCTAAGCAGTTGTTGCGGATTTCGTCATATTCGTGGTTTTTTTCTGCCCACTCTTCGGGGGAAAAATATGCGAAGGGAGGAAGCAAGAATTTGTGTTCACCAAGGAAGTCAATTGCTTCTCTGATGATAGCATTAATCTCTGAACGTTTCATATTATGTTATCTCCTTTTAATTAGTCATCCAACGGAACTTCGTCGGTATGTTCTTCCATAAATTTATAAATATCGGCAAGGGGTTTAATGCCGGTGGAAGCACCAAGTGCCATAATGCAGTGAGAACCAACCGCATTACCGAGTTTAGCAGATTCTTTATAGCTCTTATCTTGAGCAAGACCTGCAAGGAAACCTGCACAGAAGGAATCTCCTGCACCGGTGGTATCTACCCTCTTAACAGAGAGATAGGTGGGAGCAAAGTAACCGGGTTTATCTGCTTCGCGGATATATGCACCCTGTTTACCTGCTTTAATAATTACGTTTTTAACACCCTTGGAGAAGAATACATCGGCAATACCGTCAAAATCGCTAACACCTGCAATTTTTTCTGCTTCTTCAATAGAGGGCATAAACAAATCGAGATAAGGAAGGGCTGCTTCTACACCCTTCATCCAACGACCGGTAGCATCCCAAGCGGTATCCATAACGGTATATTTACCCATTTCTTTTGCACGTTTGAAAAGACGGGCTGCGGGTTCACCGTCAAGACCGTGGGTAAGAAGGGCACCTGCTAAGAATACGATATCGGCATCGGCAATAATTTCGTCGGGAATATCTTCCTCAGTAAGGGCGGAGGTAGAACCGCCGTTATAAAGGAAAGAACGTTCACCGTTGGAACTTACGCAAACGATGGAAGTGGTGGTTTGAACGTTTTCGTCAAACACAACACCTCTAACATCAACACCGTTGGCTTTGCAGGTATCGTAAACAAAGTTACCAAACAAATCTTTACCGAGTTTAACTGCCAAAGATACGGGAACGCCCAATTTTGCAAGGTCAATACAAGCATTGGATGCACAACCGCCTACGAACATTTCGGATGTTTCAATAGGAAGAAGTTGGCCGGGTTCGGGAAGATTATCTATGGGCTTAATGATTACATCGGTGGTAACCGAACCAATACAAAGAACTTTTTTCATTTCAAAAACCTCCAAGGTATAATGACATAGATATCTTGATAATTTTACTACAAATTCCAACTGTTGTCAACAGTTTGTTACACAATTATTTTGCGGAAAACACCCCTGCTTCGGATGCTAAATTCATAAAGTTGTATCCATTAACGACTTTAACCTTATAGTCGGGGGACTTCTCCTTCACAACCTTTTCAAACTGGGTTGTAAGTTGTATAATTTGGGTGGGTGTCCAATAGTTCATTCTTGTTGCTAAGAAGTTTCCTGAACTTTTGTTGTTTATCCAATAATCATACATTGAGTTGGCAACGCCTTCTATATCCCCTGCCTTACCCAAAGTGGTGGTTGAGGGGAAATATCCTATTCCATCCACCGTTTTCGGATTTTCGATAAAATCACTGTGGAACGTACCCTTAGTGGCAATTTTATTGAAGGTGCTATACACATCATCATTCATACTGCCTTCAAGGAAACTTATCATATCTATACCAAACTTACTAAAATAGGGCTTACTAACATCTATTAATTTTTCTCCGCCCGATTCCAACGTGCGAGGTGTTGTGGTTTTACCATCATTTTGTTCGCCCTCTTTTGGAAGGAATAGTTCTGAAACGGATATGCTTCCTATTCCTCCATTGGACGCCACAACGATATCATTTTCGGAAAGATTTTTATAAATATAGTCAAACACCATGGGGACACGGTCGGCAAGTCCGGGATTTATTGCCCAGGTGAGGGGTGTTTCTCCCCTCTTTTCGTCGTTATAGTACTCAAGTACATTAAGTGCATTTTCCGACGTTTCTATTGTTGCAACGTTATAGTATACATAGATGGTATTTTTGTCATATTTTTCCGTAGTTACATTACTGCCGTTTTTATAACTTGAATTTAACTTAAATTGATAGTATAAAGATGCATTGGAAACCAAATTTGAACTATCCATATACATATTATATTGTGTAAGATAATTTACGAAATCACTCTCTAATCTTATGGCGGATACATCACCCATATTTTGATATGATGTGTATTTCACCTGCCAAGGAGGCATTCCTACCATACATCCGAATTTACCCTTTGCCTTTTCATAGCGTTTGTTTAGTATCTTTTTAAGGGTTTCGGTATCGGTGCCTACTTTTTGTGTAGCATCATCAACGGGGATTTTATCGTTAATGGGACTTAAATCCACAAAGAACATTTGCTTTGCTATGCCGTAATCGTGGCTAATGATATTTTCGTTGCCAAAAACACGTTTCGACTCAAAATTATTTTCATAAACTATGTTTCCGGGAACTGAACTTGCACCATCGGGAACAAACATCATATATTGTTTTGAGCATTTATCCATATACTTTTCCATAGCCCAAATATATGCATCGTTCTTTGCACTGCCTGTTGAATCTATTTTTGTATCGGGAATTTTGCCCTTGCCTGTAAATTTGCCTGTAAGAGTTTCTTTTGCCTCTACGCCTAATTTGACAAGGTCGGCTTTTACACCGCTTTCAACATCCTTTACGGGAAGATATCCGTAAATTCCGCACATCGTAGCGGCAACATTGGCGGTGGCGGGGACTTTGGTATCCCACAGCACCATACCACACTGTACAAGTTGATTCTTAAAGGTAGTAAGGAATTCATCCCAAGTGGTAATATCTTTTTTCTCTTTACCTTCTAACAAACCGCCCTTGTTTTTCATGTAGTCAACCCAAAAGGTTTCGTTTTTGGTTTCGGGTGCTAACACCAAAACCACCTTATTCCTTTTGGCACTTCTGTTTATAAGTCCTTGAAGAGAACTAAACAGTCGCATACGGTCATGGGCTACCACTGCATCGTAGGAAAAAGCATCGCGACTAAGAACATAATAGGTGTTTTTTTCTAATCCTTTGTTTTTAATGGTGAAGGAGTATTTTATGCTTTCTCCTAATCCAAGTTCAGGGCTTGAACAACCTACCATAACCAAAATGAGCAAAAGAGATATTGCTATTTTTGAAATCTTTTTCATCACAAATCTCCTATTTGCTGTTAAACTTCTTTTGTTTTCTAATATCTCCGCCCACAAACACGAGCCAATCAAAGCATCCTGCAAAACGGGAGAAAAGTTGTTGTCCGTATCTTTCTTCCAATTCTCTTGGAGTAAGATTACTGCTAATTATGGTGGGGCGAGAGTTGATGTAACGGGTGTTGATGATATTATAAAGCACCGATGTAGTAAATTGGGTTAAAAATTCGGTGCCTAAATCATCTAAAATAAGTAAATCGCACTCAATGAGAGAAAGGAGGGTATCTCCATCCTTATCATTGCCAAAGTGTTCTTTTTCCACCGCAGTTAAAAAGTTTTGGGTAGAGTTATAAAGCACACCAAAGCCCTTTTGCGCTATCTTATTTGCAATAGAAAGGGATATATGGGTTTTACCAAGGCCTGTGCCACCTTGGAAGAACAAACTTGGGGATGTTTTACTGAACTTTTCGGCATAGTCTAATGTTTTATTATAGACATCTTCCATTTTTTCCCTTTCCTTTTGGTCGGGATAGTAATCTAACGAAAAGTCCTCAAAATGATATTTGTTTGCGGGGAATTCCTTGCACATTTGTTTGTATGCAAGTTGGCGGATAAGGGTTGTTAGACATTCGCAATCTCTTTCCCCTACCACACCTGTATCCTCACATTTTTCGCAAAAATATTTGGGAAAATATTCGCTTTTTTCTATCTTCAAAAGGTCGAGGAGTTTATCTCTATCTGCCACGATAATTTGATGATCATCGCGGATTTTTTCTATTTCTTTTTCGGTGGCACCCGAAATAAGTGCGGTGATGGTTTTTTTGTAGTTTGCCTCAATTTTTCTTTCGATTTCTAAAAGTTCAGGATGTTTTCTTAAAATTATATCCCTATTTTCGAAGGCGGTATTTTCGGCATTTTCTCTTCTTTTGGCGATTTGATTTTTTGCCTCTTGACGGCAATCGTAACGATTTATCATTTATTTACGCCTCCTTATGATAATAATAATTTTTCATATTCATCGATATTATATGATTTTTTTCCTGCATCCTTTAACGTTTTCTTACTCGTTTTCGGTTGCTTTCTTTCATCATTTGCCTTTGCTACCATTTCGGGGGTAGATATGCCGTCATCGTGCCATTTTTCAAGCACTTTATGTACGTAGGCAATAATCAATTTGCCCTTGGCATCTACACAAACATCATAAGCAAGTTTAAGCATTTTTTTATTGAAACGCCATTCTTTTATCCAGGTATGGGCATAGTTTTGCTCCTTTTCGGTGGGAAGGCGATATTCTATTCCAAAGGCAGAGCATACCGTTGCCCATTCTTTTTTGAGTTGTTCCATTAAAAGAAGGTGGGATTCGGCCTTTTCTACGGTATCAATTTCAGAATTAGCCCAAGAAAGAGCCATTTTTTCAATATATCGGGTGTTGCATTTATCTATGGATGCACAGTGCTGAATTATCATTCGCACTACTGCCGATTCAAGACCTAAATTATCTACCATCCATACCATAGAAATTCTTTCCGCATCGCTTACAAATCGACCAAAAAGCCCTTCTGCTTCGCGGAAAAGCCAAGCAATTTCGGCACTTTCATCGGCACGACGGATTGCCTCCATACGATTGGGACGTTGGGGTTCTATTGCGGTGGTGGATTTTTTTGAAACTGCGGGTTCTTTTGATATTTCTTCTGCTACGGATTCGATTTTGGGAGTTTCGACATTTGTTTTTTCAGTAACCTCTACGGTAGCGTTCTTTTCATCCGACACAACTATTCCCACACTAATCCAATAGTGCATAGCATCGGTTACGTCGGCAACACAAACACCTATTGCGGAGGATATATCTTCAACATCTGCTTCTCCCCCGTTACAGTAAAGCCACATAAGCACCTTTAGTTGAACGGCACCTGCAAGTTTAAGATGCTTTGTTACCACCGATTTAGGCAAAGCAAAGACATCTCTATATGAATCTAATGATACTGTATATTTCATATTTTAACCGTCATCTTCCATCATTTTATTGAATAGGGCTTTACCTTTTTTTAGTAGTTCTTCGCGCTCTTTTTCACCCATCATTCTGTAAAGCATAATGAATTCTTTTTCATCCTTGCTTAAAAGACGAATGGACATACCTTCGCCCTCTCCCGTTCTGAAACTGCTTCCGGGAGATGCTACGGATACAGTTGGAGCGTTATCTTCATAACAGGCAAGAAGTTCATTGATGGAAACACCAAAAATCTTGCTCATTTGAGAAATGCTATCAATACTTGGTTCGGTTTTTCCGCTTTCATAACAGGTATAGGTGGTACGGTCAACGTTAAGGGCGGTTGCGACCATTTGTTGGGTGTATCCGCACTCTCTGCGACATTCACGAATTTTTTCACTTACTCCACGTCTCATAATATATATACTCCTTTTCTTGTGAACAGGATAAGAATCTAATCCAAAATAATTATATTGGTTTTGATACGGTTTGTCAATATATTTATAAAATCTCACTCAAAAAAAGTGGATATTTTTCTCATTGACTTTTTTGAGAAAACACAACAAAACTTTCTTTTGAAACACATAAAAAAATGCCCTCTTCCCTTTTGGAAAGAAGGCATTTTGGTTTTAAATATTAGTCGCTAACGTAGGGCATAAGTGCAACAATTCTTGCACGTTTGATAGCGGTGGTGAGTTCGCGTTGATGACGGGCACAGGTGCCGGTTACACGACGGGGAAGAATCTTTGCACGTTCGGAAGTGTACTTGCGAAGACGAGCAACATCTTTGTAGTCGATGCTTTCTACTTTATCAACACAGAAGCTGCAAACCTTTTTGCGACCTTTGCGGTTGCCTGCGGGACGTGCAGGACGCTCGGTTCTTTCGGTCTTTTCCATATTCAAAATCTCCTTATATAATTTTAGTTAAAGTTCACAATCGGGCGGATTATCTTACCTTATTAGAAGGGAAGGTCATCATCCATACCATCGATTTGTGAGAAATCCTCCTCCAAATTGTTTGAGAACGATTGGGGAGTTTGTGATGTAGCATCATAACGGGGTTGTGCAGCACCATAACCTGAGCCATCACGCTTAGGTTCGGCAAAATAAAGGTTGTCGGCTACGATATTGTAGGCCTTGCGGCGTACACCGTTGCGGTCATCGTAGGTACGAGTTTCCATTCTGCCTTGCACTGCAACGAGTTGACCTTTGCGGAAATAACGATGAGCAAAATCTGCCAATTTAGACCATGCAACTACGTCGAAAAAGTCGGTTTGGCGTTCTGCACCTTGTTTTACAAAGGAACGTTCAACTGCGATAGTGAAAGATGTGACGGGCACATCGGATGCGGTGTGACGGAGTTCGGGGTCATCGGTCAAACGGCCCATCATAATCACGGAATTAAGCATAATTAGTTACCTCATTTCTTAATGATCATGGTTCTGAGCACACCGTCTGTAATTTTGAACACACGGTCAAGTTCTGCGGGGAACTCGGGATTAGACTCGAAGTTTGCAAGAACATAGTAGCCCTCTGCTTCGTCGTCGATGAGGTATGCAAGACGGCGTTTGCCCCATACATCAACCTCGCCTAAAGTTCCGTTGGCTTCGATCATTGCCTTAAATTTTTCGATGAGAGCGTTAACTTGTTCTTCACCATTTTTAAGGCTGAAAACCATCATTACTTCATAATTAGACATATTCAGCACCTCCTTTTGGACTTTGGCTCACAACATTTATTGTGAGCAAGGAGCAGGTATGCATATTTACCTGCGTAAAATATAATATAACAAATTCGCAACCCTTTGTCAAGCATAATTTTTATATATATATTATTAAGTATTACATTTACATAATGTTCATATAATATATAACCGCTTTCGCTTGACAATCGGGCAAAAGGTGATATAATTTTCAAGATATATTTATTTGAATTCAGGTGTTTTTATATGTCAAACATTTGGCACGATGTGTCTCCTAAAAGAATCTCTGCCGACGATTTTCTTTGTGTTATTGAGATTTCTAAAGGCAGTAAGAAAAAATATGAGTTAGACAAGGAAACAGGTTACATTATTCTTGACCGTATTCTCTACACCTCTACCCACTATCCTGCAAACTATGGATTTATCCCCCGCACTTTAGGTGATGACGGAGACCCCCTTGACGTGCTTCTTCTTTGCGCCGAGCCCCTTGAACCTCTTACCTTGGTCAGGGCTTATCCTATAGGCATTATATCTATGATAGATAACGGCAGAAATGACGAGAAGGTTATTGCTATCCCCTTTAATGATCCTACTTACAATAAATATACAAGTATTCATCAACTTCCCAATCACATTTTTGATGAAATGAGACACTTCTTTACGGTTTATAAGAACCTCGAAAACAAGGTTACCGCAGTTAACGAGGTTAGCGGATACGATAGTGCCGTTAAAGCGGTAAACGATGCTATTGAAAACTACAATCAGCATTTCCTTGGCGGAGAAAAAGAATAATCTTATGAAAAGAACTAAACTAAAAGACCGTTTGCTTCCCGATTACACAAGAGGGGAAGAAATATTTAATATGGTATCCCACATTGTGGGAGGCGGTTTTGGTGTAATCGCCCTTGCCACCTGTGTTATAAAGGCATTTTTAGTGAGCGATGCTTATGATATTACCGGTGCTTTCATTTATGGTTTTTCTATGGTGATACTTTACACTATGTCGGCGTTGTATCACGGACTTAAACCTGAATTGGGCAAAAAAGTTTTTCAAATAATCGATCACTGTACCATATTTATTTTGATTGCAGGCACATACACCCCTATTGCTTTATCTTGTCTTCGACCCGCCAATCCCTTTTTAGGTTGGGGCGTTTTTGGATTTGTTTGGGGTCTTTCTATTTTGGGTACTGTGCTTAACGCAATCGACCTTAAAAAGTATAAAATACTTTCTATGATTTTATATATTCTTTTGGGTTGGTGTATCGTATTTACCGGCAAGTCCGCTGTTACCGCCATGGGTAATCCCTGCTTTATATATGTTTTAGCAGGAGGAATTTCCTACACCGTTGGTGCTATATTTTATGGCGTTGGTGGAAAATCCAAATTACATTTAAGATATATGCATTCGATATTTCATATTTTTGTGGTCATTGGAAGCGTATTACAATATATTGGTATTCTATTTTACATATTTTAATTTTCAACTTTTCCCTTTATTAAAATTAAATTGTTTTGCAAACGGCGGTTTTGGGGTTCAAACTCCACCGCCGTTTTTATATGGTAAAGGGCTTTATCGTATCTACCCGTATAAAAATATCCTAAAGATAACAAATCGTGGGGTAAACTGCCGTAACTTTTTGCTTCATTTATATAGGTAAGGGATCGTTCTTTTATATTTAAGGCACGATTACACAGCCATATACACAAGTCCCACTCTCCCCTGTCAACTGAAAAAATGGCATAATCGAGCCAAGGTTCGCGAAGATGTGGTGCTTCTGCTATTGAATACAAATGCCATTTTTCTGCCTCGGCAAAATCTTTTAGTCCTTCGTATCCTTTGGCGATAAACCTCATTGATGCACACCGTTCGTCCTTCCAAGTTGCACTTTTCAATGACAGATGTTTTTTAAGGGTATCTATACTCTTTTGCCACATTCCGTAGTACATATATTCCCTGCCGAGATAGTGCATATTGCGGTCATTTTCGGGATCCTCCTCTACAGCTAGTTCTAAAAGAGGTAGATACTGACTGCGGGGTTTTGTGCAATCGGGATGGTGGTCAAGTTGAACACCCTCGGCAAGGACAAATTTTTGAACGCCATAAGCGTTATCGAAGGATAGCACCTCGTGGACTGCACCTATCCATTTGTATCCTTTACGTTTATGAATTTTGTCCGAGATAAACACCACTCCCTCACTTCCGTCGGGGTTAAAACTCCAAGTATAGCGATATTTTATTCGGGTTATGTTATCATCCCAAACAGATTCAAGTTTTTCTCGCCATCCGTTATGAAAAACTTCATCCAAATCGGTGCAAACACAAATATCCGCATCTTTTGGCACAAGTTCAAGGGATTTATTTCTTGCCACGTCAAATCGCCAAGGAGATATTGTTTTGACAGTTACATTGACACCTAATTTTTCAAGTTTTTCTACCGTTTTGTCGGTTGACCCTGTATCTAAAACGTATATTTCATCCGCCTCTTTCATAGAGTTCACCCATCGTTCTACAAATTGCTCCTCGTTTTTGCAAATAGCATACACACACACTTTGTATTTGCCCATTTATATCCCTCCAAAAGAAATTGCCGGAGTTTTAGTAAACTCCGGCTTTTGATATTCCTGATTATGCTGCGGGACCGGTAGGTCCAGTAGGTCCTGTGGGACCGGTGGGACCTGTGGGTCCAATTTCACCTGCTTCACCTGTTGCTCCGGTGGGACCTGTGGGTCCAATTTCACCTGCTTCACCTGTTGCTCCGGTGGGGCCTGTGGGTCCGATTTCACCTGCTTCACCCGTTGCACCGGTGGGGCCTGTGGGTCCGATTTCACCTGCTTCACCCGTTGCACCGGTGGGACCAGTGGGTCCGGTTGCTCCTGC
>JAFVID010000004.1 GCA_017474205.1 Clostridia bacterium
ATATTGAAACTTATTTTGCAAATCATAGAGAAGATACATACGAAATAATGATTTCTAAAAACAAGGAAGAAACCACGTCTCACGCTAAAAAGGAAGCACAAAAGGGCAAAGAGGTGCGAATTTTTGCTTGTGGTGGAGATGGCACAACCAATAATGTCTTAAATGGTGTTGCAGGATATCCCAACGTGCAACTTGGTGTAATTCCAAAAGGCACAGGTAACGATTTTCTTAAAACCTTTGGTGATGTGTCTCCCTTCTACAGTATTGAAAAGCAAATGAAGGGGAGCGTTATAAAGATTGATGCGATTAAGGCGGGGGATTACTATGCACTTAATCAGGCGTCAATGGGTATGGATGCTGCTGTTTGTTATCATAAGGATAGGTTAGGGAATATTCCTTTTGTTAAAGGCAAAGGTGCATACGTTGTTTCGCTTTTATATACCTTCTTATTTTCGCTTAATCATAATTTAACTGTTCAAATTGGTAATGATGAGCCCGTTTCGGGTAAATATCTATTTGCTATTGGCGCCAATGGTAGATATTGTGGCGGTGGATTTAATAGTGCCCCTAAAGCCCTTGTTTCTGATGGTATACTTGAATGTCTTTCGGTGAAATCGGTTTCCCGTTTTAGAATATTATCTCTACTCTCCAAGTATGCAAAGGGCAAACATTTATCCTTGCCTATTTGCACCTATAAACAGGCCGAAAAAATCACAATTAAGGCCGAAAAACCTACCTATGTTAATCTTGACGGTGAGGTGATTATGGCGGATGAAATCACGTTTAGTGTTGAACCTGGTTTTGTTAATTTCATTTTGCCCGACCTTTGTGTATCACCAAACTTTAACAGTAAAAAATCTATAAATCATAATAAAAAATCGTTAAGTTTTCAAATGGAAAAATGATGAAGAAATCAAATATATCAATATTTATCCCGCATTTGGGATGTCCCCACAAATGTAGTTTTTGCGATCAAAAAGCCATTACCTCAATAGATACCGCCCCTACACCTCAGGATGTTGAGAATACCGTTAAAGAAGCTGTTGTTGGTGGGGGATGTAATCCTCAAAACACCGAAATCGCCTTCTTTGGGGGAAGTTTTACCGCTATTGAAAGGGGATATATGATCTCTCTTTTGTCGGTTGCAAAAAATATGGTGGATTCTTATAATTTAGAAGGAATAAGAATATCTACCCGTCCCGATGCATTAGATGATGATGTTCTTAATATCCTCAAAGAATATGGTGTTACCGCAATAGAACTTGGTGCCCAAAGCACCGATGACAACGTTCTTAAACTAAACCATCGTGGGCATACTTTTAAAGATATTGAAACTGCATCAAAACTCATAAAGAGATATGGTTTTTCTTTGGGCCTTCAAATGATGACAGGACTTTATGGTAGTAACGATAAAATTGACCGTAAAACAGCAGAAGATATCATAAATTTAAAACCCGATACTGTTAGAATTTATCCTGCCATAACCCTGAAAAATACCTTCCTCGCGGTTCTATATCAAAGAGGAATATACATTCCACCAACCCTTGAAAACACCATTTCTCTTTGTGCCGAATTACTTGATCTTTTTAACAGTCAAAATATAAAGGTCATTAAATTGGGACTTCATTCCTCAACCGAGGTTGAAGAAAATTATGTCGCAGGACCATATCATCAGTCATTTAGAGAACTTTGCGAAAGTAAAATATATCTTAACAATGCAATTAAAGCACTTGAAAACACTCCAAAAAACAGGGAAGTTACC
>JAFVID010000038.1 GCA_017474205.1 Clostridia bacterium
GAAGTTTACAAACGATAAATGACGGGTGTTTAAAATATGGCAGGGATTTAAGGGGTTTTAAGGCGATAGATAATAAGGGAAAGGCTCGGGAAGTTTACACAAACGGTAAATGACGGATGTTTAAAATATGGCAGGATTTAAGGGGTTTTAAGGCGATAGATAATACGAGAAAGGCTCGGGAAGTTTACAAACGATAAATGACGGGTGTTTAAAATATGGCAGGGATTTAAGGGGTTTTAAGGCGATAGATAATAAGGGAAAGGCTCGGGAAGTTTACACAAACGGTAAATGACCGAGCCTTTCCATTAATTAGATATCCCTTTAAACCCCTTAAATGTCTAAATTCTCGACAAATTTAGCATGCTCTTGGATGAATTGGAAGCGATATTCCGGTTTTGTCCCCATAAGCCGTTCAACCATCTGTGCCGTATATGCACATTCTTCCGCATCTTCTTCCGTTGACTTACGTGGAACAGATACCCGTAATAACGTCCGCTTTGCCGGATCCATTGTCGTTTCTTTCAGTTGAGCCGGAGGCATTTCACCCAAACCTTTAAAACGAGATATATCTACGTTCTTCGCATTTTTGAAAACTGTTTTCAATAACCGTTCTTTTTCTTCATCATCAGCTGCATAAACCGATTTTCCGCCTTGCGTTAACCGATATAACGGGGGCAAAGCAATGTATAAATGCCCATTTTCAATTAATTTTGGCATTTCCTGATAGAAAAATGACATTAATAAAGAGGCAATATGGGCTCCGTCAACATCGGCATCTGTCATAATAATAATTTTTTCATACCGTAAGCCGTCTTCATTATATTTATCCCGACGACCACAACCAAGTGCCTCGGTCATATCCCGAATTTCTTCATTTGCCAAAATCTTATCGTTAGACGCACTAATAACATTTAAAATTTTACCTCGCAAAGGCAAAATAGCTTGTCGCATTCTGTCCCGTGCCTGTTTGGCTGAACCACCGGCAGAATCCCCTTCTACCAAAAAGATCTCTGTTCCCGATGTTTCTTTGTGAGAGCAATCTGCCAATTTTCCCGGAAGCCGTAATTTTTTAGTTGCACTTGCCCGAGCCGTTTCTAACGTTTTTTTCTTGCGTTTGCGTTCTTCTGCCCGCTCAATGATAAATTCCAATAATGCATTGGCTGATTTAATATCCCGACTCAACCAATGATCAAATGGATCTTTAACGGCATTTTCAACTAAGCGGGCAGCACTTTGTGTCACCAGTTTTTCTTTGGTTTGTCCCTGAAATTGCGGATCTTTGATAAAAACAGACAACATCACACCAGCCGTTGATAAAATATCATCAGCAGTGATATCGGCAGCTTTTTTGTTGCCACTCATATCGGCAAATGCCCGTAATGATTTTGTTAATCCGGCACGCAAACCCGTTTCGTGCGTTCCGCCAAGCGGTGTGACAACGGTATTGCAATAAGAATAAGAAAATCCATCTTTAAAATCATCCGGCCAACAAATAGCCCATTCAACAGCCCCTTCATTATCCGGCAATTCAACCCGACCGGAAAATGGTTTAGGCGTAACAGCTGTTCTGCCTTGCATTAAATAATCCAAAAAGTCGGCAACACCGTTGGGAAATTTTAAAATCTGTTCTGTCGGTGTTTTATCATCCGGTCCGATGAGAGACGGCTCACACGACCAACGAATTTCCACCCCACGGAACAAAAAGGCTTTTGTTCGAGCCATTCTGAACAAAGTGGATGGTTTAAAACGCACGGTTTCTCCAAAAATTTCCGTATCAGGAATAAAAGAAACACTTGTCCCCCGCCGATTGCTGACAGGGCCTACAAATTCAACCGGTGTTTGCGGATGACCTTGCCGATATTCCTGCCGATATAATTTCACCTATGCAAACGGTAATACTCATAAAAATGTATGCATCCTTAAGTCCGTATACATATCTTAGTATGGGTGGTATGATAAGCGTATTGGATATTATGGCTCCAAAGGGTGCAAGAAAGCAAGCTTTGGGATTTTTGATTTTGCTTGTGTAGTAAGTGAAAACAGCGCCGAGTAACGTCGCAATGCTTCCGAAAATTATGTCCCACAGCATACAA
>JAFVID010000039.1 GCA_017474205.1 Clostridia bacterium
CATCGATCTCCAAGTTCTCGGAATTGGTAATAACGGACATATCGGATTTAATGAACCCGGTGAAGAGTTTATTTGGGAAACCCACAGAGTAGAACTCACCGAATCCACCATTATTGCAAACTCCCGTCTTTTCAACTCTGCCGATGAAGTACCCCGTGCAGCACTTACCATGGGTATTGGCAACATTATGGAAGCAAAACAAATTGTTCTTGTAGCAAACGGCAAAAATAAAGCTGAGGCAGTTAAAGCAGCCCTTGAAGGACAAATCAGCCCCCTTTGCCAAGCATCTATCTTAAAACTTCATCAAAACGTTACCTTCATTCTTGATGAAGATGCCGCAAGCGCTCTTACCGAATATAAAGCTATCTAATTTATTATTACCGAAAAGGATTGATAAAAATGTTCAAAGCACCCCTTGATCCCGATTTTCGCCCCGCCGCAGTGGCTCTTGCCGAATATAAAGAAGCCGTTGCAAAAGCAGAAAATAATCCCCTTGTTATTGCAGTAGAAAGACAAAAGGGATACACTTCCACCTTCCAAATTGATGTTTTTAAAGATGGCACTGGCCATGATGAAGAAAACTTCGATATTATTGAACGCCTTGTTAAAACCCTTCTTTGGGTATATGGCGGATACAAAGTAACCATCGCAGGATCTAAAAAGATTTACGAAGGCATTAAAGATGCATATCGCAAAGGCGGTTTGAGAGAGTTTGATGCCGACTTTATGGCAAAGATTTACGAAGCCGATTTTGAAGTTTTGTATGTAGAAAACGTTGCCGATGCCCCTAAAGAAGTAAAGGCAGCATCCCCCGTAGGACGTCATCTTAACGGATGCCGTATCGGTTTTGATGCAGGCGGATCTGATAGAAAGGTATCTGCAGTTATCGACGGTGAAAGTGTATATTCCGAAGAAGTTGTTTGGTTCCCCAAACTTCAGTCTGATCCCGATTATCACTATCAAGGAATTTTGGAAGCAATGAAGACCGCTGCATCCAAAATGCCCCGCGTTGATGCTATCGGTGTATCCTCCGCAGGTGTATATATCGATAACAAGATTATGGCAGCATCCCTCTTCCTTAAGGTTAATGAGGAAGACTTCAATAAAAAGGTTAAGAATATGTATATCGACGTGGCAAAGGAAATCGGTGAAAATATTCCCGTTGAGGTTGCCAACGACGGTGACGTAACAGCCCTCGCAGGTGCTATGGACCTTAACGATACCAACGTTCTCGGTATCGCAATGGGTACAAGTGAAGCAGCAGGATACGTTGACGGAAACGGCAATATTACCGGCTGGCTCAACGAACTTGCCTTTGTTCCCATCGACTTCAATAAAGATGCTATTGTTGACCCTTGGGCAGGGGATTATGGTACAGGTGCTATGTATTTCTGTCAAGAGGGTGTAATTAAACTTTCACCCGCCGCAGGAATTGAACTTGATCCCACCCTTTCTCCCGCAGAGAAACTTAAGGTAGTTCAAGGACTTATGCTCGAAGGTGATGAAAGAGCCGCTAAAATTTACGAAACTATCGGTGTATATTTTGGATACTCTATTGCTTACTATTCAATGTTCTACGATATTAAACACCTTATCATTATGGGACGTGTAACCAGCGGTGACGGCGGTGTAATCCTTCTTGAAAATGCAAAGAAAGTTCTCAAAGAGGTATATCCCGAACTTAACATCAATCTTTATATTCCTGATGAAAAAAGCCGTCGCGTAGGTCAATCGGTTGCCGCAGCATCCCTCCCTAAATGCGACGCATAAATTACAACAAAAGCAGAGTTTCGCACTCTGCTTTTTTTGTGTATAAAAAGGTTGAAAAATCTTGACATATATGATATAATACTGATATTATGCTGTTTTGTGTGTAACTGGCAAAACGCCTTTAAAAGGAGGGAATATGATGGATCTTCTCATTTTGTGCCATTATGGTTTATATAAAGATTTATCTGCCTCCTTTGTACATGCCCAAGCCAAATCTTTTGCGGCATTGGGTAATAGGGTGCGAGTAATAATTCCTATTGCCTACGGAAAAACCGATATTAACGGTAAAAAAACATCAAAAGTGCTTACTACATCTAACGTAGATGGTGTTGAACTGTATTACGTTCGATATTTATCTCTTTCAGGGTATGGCGAAAAAAACTGGAATGTAAAAATGGCTACAAAGGCCATAATGAAAAAACTTTCCATAATCACTAAGGATTTTGCTCCTAAGGTTCTATATGCCCACACACTTGGGTTTGATAGTGGCGTGGGAGCTAATCTCAAATCACGTCTTAGATGTCCTTTAGTTGTAACTTCTCACGGTTCAGATTCGTCTATCCCTTATGAAAAGGGCCAACTTGAGAGTATCCGTGAATGGTGCGATAAAGCCGATAGAGTTGTAGCAGTTAGTTCTGCTCTTGCAAGGAAGATTAAAGAAAGTGGCACAAAAACCGAGGTTGATGTTATATTAAATGGATTTCGTACAGAACATCTTCCAAAAACAACCCAAAAGATAGAAAAATCCTTTGTCCAAGTTGGGCATTTAATAGATCAAAAGCGTGTTAATATTACAATTGAGGCCTTTGCTAAAATAGCAGAAGAAATGTCCGATGCCACTTTGACTATTATTGGTGACGGAGCAAAAAGGGAAGAGTTAGAAACCCTATGCAAAACACTAAATATAGAAGATAAAGTTACCTTTACAGGTCATATTCCTAACGAAAAAGTGCTCGAACATTTATCTAAAAGCCAGTTTTTTATAATGCCTAGCGTTAGAGAGGGCTTTGGTATTGTGTATATTGAAGCTATGGCTTGTGGCTGTGTTACAATAGGCACAAAAGGAGAAGGCATCGCCGATGTAATTGTGAATGGTGAAAACGGATATTTAGTTACGGCCGATTCTCCGCAAGAGATTGTTTTGGTAGTAGAAGAATGTCTAAAAAACATTGAAACTTCAAAAAGAATTGCAAATCAAGGCCAACAAGATGCAAAAAAAATCACTTGGGAATCCAATGCTCAAAAATACATTCAATTATTTGAAGAGATAAAATAATTTTATTATATAAAAGGATGCTGTGTAATGCAACGACTACTATTAGACAAGGTGTTAAACCCCATTGCAAAATTATATGAAGGTTTAAGCAATAAAACAAGGGATGTTATTTTTGTTGTATGTTTTTCCTTGCTTTTGCTTTATAACGTGTTTAAAAGTTTAATAGCAGATTTTGTACCATATTTAAGTGTGTATATTTTTGGTTGTATTTGTATTCTTGTTGCAGTTTTTGCTGTTATGAGACCAAACATGCAACCTGTAAAGTTCCTCAAAATACCGCTGACTATGTGGTTGATAGGTAGTGGTATTATTTGTATCACTTCCATAATACATAATACCGATTGGCTTTCAGAAGCATTTTTAATGTTGGTATTATGTCCTTTAATGTATATTGTTTTAGGAAATTTAGATTATAAACATATTCTTAGGTTGCTTAGTAGAGCTGTTGTTATATCCTTTGTGTTACATATGATTTTTTCCGCATTGCTTGTTCCGGTGGAAGACCGTCAATATGCGGGGCTTTTCAATAATGTTAATGGTGCAGGGCAATATTTAGTATTGGTATTTGCCTGTTTATTAATAGAATGTATGAGAAAACATCATCGTAAATGGGTTGGTGTTTTGAACTTTATATTATTCGGAATGTGTAGTGCACTTATCTTTTACACTAACTCACGTACGGGATTACTCTCCGCATTAGCTGCATTGTTTTTAATTGGATTTTTATATATTGTTAGAGAATGGCGCAAAAATAAAAAAGAAGTATCTTTAAGGGTGCTTAGTATGATACTTTCTATAGCAGTTATGTTGCCCACTACAATTTATTTATTTAGAGGATGTTACAATGCTACAGGATGGTTTCGTGAAATAGCCAGTTTTATTTCAGTGTCCGATACGGATGTTGATAATAAGGGTGGTTTTGGTAGTTTCTTTGAATATGCAAAACTTAAAACGGAAATAGCAGATAAAGATATGGATGCTATTTCTACAGGACGTACCGCGATTTGGAAGGCATATCTTAGTCATTCATCCTTTTTTGGTAGTGATGTTGAAGAGTCTTTCTTTGTAGAAAGTCGTAATTCTAATTATTCCACAGCACATATGGTTTGGATAACCTACGCCTTTAGGCATGGATATATATGCTCTGCAATTTTACTTTTGTATAGTATAATAATGTTCTTTGTATCATTGGCGTTTGCGTGGAAAAGGAAGGGTGATCCGTGGTCATTCTTACCTTTGGCAATTACGGTTGTGTTTATGGTTACCGCACTGGTAGCATCCATAAATACTCCCTATAGTTACATGCTTACTATTTGTTACTATTTTATACAAACTTGGCTTATTGCTAAAGGCGTAAAAAAAGGATCGCAAGAGAATGAAGAAACTATTTCGGAAAATTAAAGAATTTGCCAAAGATGGATTGTTTCATATTTTTGGTGGTAGTGTAGTTTCAAAAATATCAGGAACATTATCTACTTTTATTGTTATTCGTCAGTTAGATAAAATTTCTTACGGCGAATATGTAAGTGCGAATAACCTTTTCTCATATCTAACAAGTTTTGTGGGTTTAGGTCTTGCAAATGCAGCATTGCAATATTGTAGCGAAAAAAATTCCGCCAAAAAGAAAAACGGTATCCATGCATATTCCATAGGAATTGGTAGTATATCCAATTTTTTGCTGGTAATAGTAATTTTAGCAATGGCACTTGTTAAATGGAAAACGGGAGATACAACCGTAGCCAAATATTTGGTATTTATGTCAGGGCTTCCTTTTGTAATTTATCTCCATACCTATTTCCAAATAGTGCTTCGAATCGATCTTCGTAACAAGGAATTTTCCTTTAGCAGTATGGTATATTCGATATCAATGCTGGTAGGAAATATTGTAATGACCCATTTCTTTGGAGTCCCCGGGCTTATTATCTCTACCTATATAGCCACCGCATTTGGTGCACTCAATAGTGCGTTAATTCTAAATAAATATAAATTTTTCCGCGAAATCAGGAAAAATAAAGAACGTCCTTCTAAAGAATATAAAAAAGAAATATCAAATTATGGTTTTGTATATGCCGTAACAGGTTTTTCATCTATGATATTACTGCTCCTTGATGTTACCTGTCTTGATATTATTTTGAAGGACCACACAATTTTGGCGGATTATAAGGTGTCAACCACCATACCTACTGCACTCGCCTTTATTCCAAGTTGCTTAATCGTTTACTTTTATCCCAAAATGGTACGTGCATTTTCAGAGGGAAGAAAAAGCGGCCGCAGTTATGTATCCAAACTTCTTAAGGTGTTCTTGCTTATAAACGGTGGACTTGCTCTTATAATGATTTTAGGTGCACCTGTAATTATAAGAGTGGGCTTTGGTGAAAAATATAGTGGCGGTAACGTAGTGCCTATCTTCTGTGTGCTTTGTGTTAACTATCTTATCAACTCGGTACAAATGCTATATTCTCACGTTTTGGCTGTAGTAAAACGTTTAAAGGCAAACCTTGTATTATCTTTGGCATCAGGTGCTGTGAAAATTGGAATAAACGTTTTGATGATTCCTTGGATTGGTTCAATGGGTGCCGCAATATCCACTGTAGCGGTTACCTGCTTGATAACCACATTATATACCATTTATCTCATGCGTTTTTATAAACAACCAGATGAGATAAAAGAAGAAATCCCCCAAGAATAAAATACTATAAAACAAAGGATGTAGATATTTTTCTACATCCTTTTTTCTTCTCATATTTTCTTGTATTGTGGAAAACATTTCAAAAAATACTCACATTCGTCGCAACAACACTCATATTCAGGATGTTCACCATTCCCTAAACATTTACGACCTTGTTTGCTTGTGGTCAAAGGTGTTCCCGATACATCGTAAATTTTCTTTTTCTTCCACATAACAAATACCTCGCAAATAAAAAAGCACATCCCGAAGGATGTGCCGAAAAAGTGTTCCCCTCGGTTTAGCTACCACACCATACCGATAAATCTACCGTTTAAGGGAGAAGAGAGATAACACCTTTTACCAAGGTATTATCCCTTAAAACGGTATATTTATTTATCGAATAATTAATTAGGTGTGGTATGTAATTATTTTATCACAATAAAACCGAAAAGTAAAGCAAAAAAATAGCCACCTAAAAAGGTGGCATAATTTTTTGGGTTAAAAATTAATTAAATTCTTCTAAAGAGGTTAGTTAGAAGCTTTTAATTTGAGAGCAAGTGCAGACTTGCGGTGTGCAGCGGTGTTCTTATGAATAACACCTTTAGCAGCGGTTTGGTCAATGGTTTTGATTGCATCTTTAACCAATTGCTCTTTGTTAGCATCGTTAGCTTCAATAGCGAGATTTGCCTTTTTGATAGCGGTGCGAAGAGCAGACATGGTAGCTCTATTGCGTGCAGTTTTAACTGCGATAACCTTTACACGTTTTTTTGCAGATTTAATGTTGGGCATACCTTACACCTCCTATAATATATCATAAAAATATTGCTTTTGACACGGCTTAATATATATTATCACTCCCTTTCAAAAATTGCAAGTATTTTTTCAAAAAAAATACAACTATTTTGCTACTTTTTCGAAAAAATCTTTATTTACGGATATAAAATTTACTTTTGCGGATAATATTTGTGAAAATTCTTAAAAAGTGGTGGAAAAAAATGAATATCAGAACCGACCTTGCTTTGGAGCGTAGAGAACTCGTAAACGATGAGTGCCAAGGTGTTGAATGTGATGAATATACAAAAGGAAATGCAAAAATAACCCGAATAAAGGTGCTAAATAAACAGGGAGAAGAGGCGGTGGGAAAACCCATCGGCACCTATATAACAATAGAAGGGGACCTTATTTCTAACGAACTTCCCTCCGACGATAATCGCCGAAACGCAGTATCCGAAGAACTAAAAAGATTACTTCCAAAGGATGGTACTATCCTCGTTGCAGGACTTGGCAATTCCGACATCACTCCCGATGCATTGGGACCTAAAACCGCATCGGGAATACTTGCCACCCGTCATATAGACAAAGACCTTGCCGAAACTTTAGGACTTGGAAATTTACGAAGCGTTTCGGCAATATCCCCAGGTGTCCTTGGTAAAACTGGAATAGAAACGGTGGAGATTATAAACGGAATTATAAGCAGAGTTAAACCCTCGGCGGTGATTATAATAGATGCCCTTGCCTCACGTCGATTATCTCGCCTTGGTACCACTATTCAAATTAGCGATAGCGGTATTTGTCCGGGGTCAGGAGTAGGGAATAGCCGAAGTGAAATAAGTGAAAAAACAGTGGGTGTCCCCGTAATCGCAATTGGTGTCCCCACGGTTGTTGATGCTTCCACCTTGGCGGAGGATATTATGCAAATAAAAGGAGAAAATACGCCCCCCGCCGATAGTATTGGAATGATGGTTACCCCAAGGGAGATAGATACCGTTATCGATAGGGCTTCAGGCGTGCTTTCAATGGCAATAAATTGTGCCCTTCATCCTCAAATGTCTGCCGAAGATTTATCCGCCCTTATTTAGTTTTATGTGTTGAATGTAAGAATATTTTGTGGTATAATGTCTTGGATAATAAAAAAGGAAGATAAAGTATGATATTTGATTCTCATGCCCATTACGATAGCCATCAATTTGATGATGACCGAGAGGATATGTTATCCAATCTTTTGCCAAAATCCAACGTTATTGGAATTATAAACTGTGCCAGCGATTTTAAGTCGGCAGAAATGACCGTAAAACTTTGTGAGCAGTATGATTATATCTATGGCGCAGTGGGTGTGCATCCCCACGAAACCGAAGAGGCAGGTCTTTTTGATGAATACCGACTCAAATCCCTTGCAGATAATGAAAAAATTGTTGCCATTGGTGAAATTGGTCTTGATTATCATTATGACTTTTCTCCAAAAGATATCCAAAAAGAATGGTTTGAAAAGCAAATCATCCTTGCAAATGAATTAGACTTACCCGTAATTGTCCACGACAGAGAAGCCCATAAAGATACAATGGATATCCTAACAAAATATAAGCCCAAGGGTGTTGTTCATTGTTTTTCGGGAAGTGTCGAAACAGCCCGTGAAACCATAAATCTTGGAATGTATATAGGTCTTGGTGGTGCGGTAACCTTCAAAAATGCAAAAACTCCCGTTGAAGTTGCGAAGGATATTCCTTTAGAGCGACTTCTCCTTGAAACCGATGCTCCCTATATGACCCCCGTACCCCACAGAGGAAAGCGTTGCGATTCCTCTTACATAATATACACCGCCGAAAAGATTGCCGAAGTACGTGGAATTGAAACTGAGCAGGTGCTGAAAGCCGCCTGCGATAACGCAAAACGCCTTTTTGGTATTTAGCGGAAAATAAAATAACAATAATATTGACTTGCACACATTGTATTTTTTTAATATTATATTATTAGTATTATATAATGTTGGGGGATGACGATGTGTATGTAACCGAAGAGGAAAATCGCCTTAAAATCACCTTAGATAAAGAAGATTTATCCCGTTTTGGACTTACCTATGAAACGATAGATTACAACGACCAAAAAACTAAGGATATGCTAAACGACCTGATTTTAGGTGCCGAAAAGATGGTGGGATTTTCCTTAAATAAACAAAAACTTATAATTGAGGTTTTTCCCGCCCCCGATGATGGATGTGTAATATATTTCACCCTGACCGAGCCGTCGGAGGCGAAGAGGGTTAGAATTAAGAATAATAGAGGCAAACCAAAGGTTTTTGAATTTCAAAG
>JAFVID010000040.1 GCA_017474205.1 Clostridia bacterium
CCCTTCAACCTTTTTATAAGTATCTGCCGTCGGTTAGTTCCCAATCTTCATTTTCGACCGCGTCGGGTATTCTTGTCATAATCTTCTCGCAAATTGAACCATATTCCCATCCATCCATAAGAATCTGAGGTGCGCGACCCTCATATTTTCTATCGACAAAAATAACGCGTCCAACGTGGTCGGGCAACTTACGAACGTAATTATCAAGCCCAACAACGTCCTCAAACTGTTTACCAAGTTCAACAATGTTAGACAAGTCCTCGGCTACTACGATAGAATCGCCAAGCATTTCTTTTGTTACATTATTCATTATTTTATAAATCTGTTTTACTTCCATAATTAACCACCTTTCTATTATTTACTTGTTTTTTGTTGTTTTCGCGTTTGTTGTTCTCGCGTTTGGCACGTCGGTTGAAATATTATCATCCTCGGTGATATTATACGCGATATTCATAACCGTTAATACAATATAATTTGTACTACCGCTTTTTGCGGTTGCTAAAAATGCGGGAATTGGTGAAAATTTAGCCGAACCATTCACCATGTGTTCACACAAAACAAACTTTCCCGAATCATACGCGGACAACATTTTGTTATAAATGCCGTCCACCTTTCCAACATTAGAAAAATCAAAGCCCGTACAATCAACCATTACATAACCACTTTTCATAATTTATCCCCTTTCTTAATATATTGATAATGTTAAAATGGTGTCTATATCATCGAATACGCCACGATAATAAATCCATTTGCGTAGTTCAATTTCACTTGACAGCATTTGCTGACTTGTCGTAATTCCGATATTCCCCGAACGGGTTAACGTTCTTTCATTCTGAACCGTTAATGCGTCAGTTCCCACGGCGTTAACCCGTGTAGTTTCAACTTCATTCGAGTTAATAACATTTGTAGTTGTTTCACTTTCGTCAACCTCAAATTTATGAGTTCCCGCGGTGTCAACCTCAAATTTATGAGTTCCCGCGGTATCAACTTCTAATTTATTACTTCCCGCCGTGTCAACTTCTAATTTATTACTTCCAGCCGTATCCACGTCGATACTTTCCGAACCCTTGTCACTATCATCACCCGTGATAGTTGACTTAGTATCGTCAACATATGACCCCGAATTAAACGCGCTAATTTCATTTTCGGTGGTTGTTTTCGCGGGTTTGGTTGTTGTTGTCGTTTCCGCTGGTGTTATTGTTTCGGTTGTTTCCGCTGGTGTTATTGTTTCAGTTGTTTCCGCTGGTGTATCCGTTTCCGTGTACTCGGTCGGCGTATCTGTTTCGGTTGTTTCCGCTGGGGTGTGTGTTATTGTTTGACTCGCTGGGGTTGTAGTCGTATCAATTTCAGCGGGTGTTATTGTGTGTGTTACCTCGGCGGGTGTTTCGTTTTCCGTCATATTATAATTTTCTAATGGGTTATATTCTATCTGTAAAGCGTCCCAAAGTTTTACCCATTTATTGGAAAACATAGTAAAGATTATATTTGCGAGTTTTTCGCGTGTTCCCTCGTCCTCGCTTTTCAAAAACTTGTAAACTACGGGCGATACGTTTTTATCGCCACTATGCGCACCGTGGTACGCCATATTTA
>JAFVID010000041.1 GCA_017474205.1 Clostridia bacterium
AATAACATCAGCTACAAAATAATAACGGTCGTACGCGTCAATATAAGCGTAATTAAAATTTATCGGGTTCGAATATTCTATCAATATTTCGGGGTGTGTAATAGAACACGGTTGTTTTACCGAACCACTCAACACGTCCACAACCGCCAACGTTTTACCAATTTTATTTTTTTCACTACTATTTATATATAATGTAATTTGCATTATTTCCCCTTTCTAGTCAACTAGGGGGTATCTCTACCCCCTAGCAAACAATTATTATGATGTTTCGTAAATAAATTCGATGTAACCAAAGGAAGTCGAACCATCTACACTAGTAATACATTTTCCATATATGAATATAGTATCGGTGGGGATAAAATCTTTATATGCTTTACCCGCTTGGTTCGACGCGCTAGACCCTCTAAGATTTATAAAAGCGGCATTACCCGATTCTATTGCGACTAATTTATCACCCGATACCATCCCAAAGTGTGCAAGAGTATCGCCCACTATATAGCCATCATCCCCAGCGTTTTTGGCGCTAGGAAAGGTATAAGTAAATACTTTAATCCCACCGCCACCACCGCCACCACTCGCGGAAAGTACACCGTTTTCGTCAATAGAAAGACCGTCACCAACTTTAATACCGCCAAGTGTTTCATCGCTTGCGGTTGGTAAAGCATATGGTGTGGGGTTGCTATTATTAAGGACTTCACCATCCATAGTAAGACCCGCGCCAATTTTAATACCGCCCTTGGTGTTTGCACTTGCGGTTGGTAGTGTATATGGTGTACCGCCGCCCGAAATTGCGTTTTCTATAGTGGTTACAGAACCGTCTTTTTTTCTAAAAGGAAAATTAAAAGGAATTGGAAACATAAAGCACCTCACTTTCTAAACGTTTGGAAAAATAACGGGGGTCGTGAAACCCCCGCCGTAATTACGCAACATAGAATACAACGAAGTTTTCGTTTGTATCGTTGAAATAGCCCGCAAATTCCTTGTAAAAATAGTTCCAAAAATCCGCTTTTTCGTTGTAGTGCGTTCTAACTTCCCTATCAAGATTAGAAACACCGAGTGCGTCACGGTCGAACATTACCGCGAGTACACCCGGTGCGTCAACATCGTGACCACTTGCGGTTTTAATCTTAATTTCTGATGTAGAACTAAAACCGTAATCCGTGCCCGAACCTTGCCAAAATGGAATAGAATCAGCGTTAGGAAGTGCAACGTATTCGTTATGGAATGTGTCCGACTGTAAAAAGACATCGGCGGCGTTTTTAAACTCGGAAAGCATAGCAACGTGCAATTTACTTGCAGGTGTGAAACGAGCTTCGCCGCCAATATTAAAGAGGGTTGAAAGCACCTTTACACGGTCGATATAGTTTTTCATTGTGTAAGCGGCAAAACGTATAAATTCGGGTGTAGTAACGGCGCTAGCGGCGGTCAAACTTGCACTATATTTCTGATTGTACGCATAAAGTAAGTTAATTGCTTTTGCACCACCCGCACCTGTATATGTTCCCGCGGGCATTTCATCGTAGAATGTTTCACCAATCATGTTATTGATGGTGCGCATAATAAGTGCGTCAAGTTTAACGGTCAATGATGTTTCGATAGCGTTTAGAATCATAGAAAGAAAACTATTTAGCTGGGTAACGTTATCGAAAGATGATTTAACTTGCTTTCTAGTAATAGACATATCAATTTCGAAAGTGGTGCGCTTGTTCCAAAATTCACCGATAACATCGGGCGCGTGAAAGATATTCGGGTCATAACTTGCACCGTCGGTGAGTTCCCAATCTTCATTTTCTACCGCTTCGGGAATACGTGTTGCGATTTTCTCACAAATAGAGCCATATTCCCAACCATCCATTAGAATCTGTGGCGCGCGTCCCTCATATTTCCTATCGACGAAAATAACACGTCCTACATGGTCGGGCAACTTGCGCACGTAGTTATCAAGACCCACAACATCTTCAAACTGTTTTCCGAGTTCTACGATGTTAGATAAGTCCTCGGCAACTACGATAGAATCACCGAGCATTTCTTTTGTTACACTATTCATTATTTCATATATCTGTTCTACTTTCATAATTTTGTCCCCTTTCTAATTACTTTTTTGAGTTTCTTGCGTTTGGTACATCGGTTGAAATATTATCATCACTTGTGATATTGTACGCGATATTCATTACGGTTAATACCACATAATTTGTACTACCGCTTTTTGCGGTTGCTAAAAATGCTGGAATTGGTGTAAATTTAGCCGAGCCATTTTTCATATGTTCGCACAGCACAAACTTTCCCGAATCATACGCGGACAACATTTTATTATAAATGCCGTCCACCTTTCCAACATTAGAAAAATCAAAGCCCGTACAATCTACCATTACATAACCACTTTTCATAATTTATTCTCCTTTCTTAGTATATTGATAATGTTAAAATGGTGTCTATATCATCGAATACGCCACGGTAATAAATCCATTTGCGTAGTTCAATCTCACTTGACAACATTTGTTGGTTTGTTGTTATTCCAATATTACCCGAACGGGTTAACGTTCTTTCATTCTGAACTGTTAATGCGTCACTTCCCACGGCGTTAACTCGTGTGGTTTCAACCTCATTTGAGTTAATAACGTTAGTTGTGGTTTCGTTTTTGTCAACCTCAAATTTATGAGTGCCCGCGGTGTCAACCTCAAATTTATGAGTGCCCGCGGTGTCAACCTCGTATTTATCAGAACCCGACGCGTCAATAGTTGTAACATTTGTTCCCGCCGCGTCAACGGTTATACTTTCCGAACCTTTATCGTTTGAATCGCCCGTAATAGTTGACTTAGTGTCGTCAACATATGACCCCGAATTAAACGCGCTAATTTCATTTTCGGTGGTTGTTTTCGCGGGTTTCGTTTCGGTCGTGGTTTCCGCGGGTGTTACTGTTTCGGTTGTCGCCGCTGGTGTATGGGTTTCCGTGTACTCGGTCGGTGTATCTGTTTCCGTGTACTCGGTCGGTGTATCTGTTTCGGTAGTTTCCGCGGGTGTATGTGTTATTGTTTGACTCGATGGGGTTATTGTAGTATCAATTTCAGCGGGTGTTATTGTGTGTGTTACCTCGGCGGGTGTTTCGTTTTCCGTCATGTTATAATTTTCTAACGGGTTATACTCAATCTGTAAAGCGTCCCAAAGTTTCACCCATTTATCAGAAAACATGGTAAAGATTATATTTGCGAGTTTTTCGCGTGTTCCCTCGTCCTCGCTTTTCAAAAACTTGTAAACTACGGGCGATACGTTTTTATCGCCACTATGCGCACCGTGGTACGCCATATTTAAATTTTTATAAAAATTGGGGTTCTGTTCGTCTTTCCACGGTACATCAAGACTATTCAAGTCGGTAAATACACCATCACCCGTCGCCCAATCTTTATAAACGTCATTAAGTTTCGTTAATTCCATCGTCACCACCTTTCCCGCCGTTAATGGCGTTATATTCATCTTCTAAACGTTTGGAAACGTCGTCATTGGGTTCTTCCAATGTTTCTGTAAATTCTTTTTCCCAAATTGACGCGAGTTTCACGGTTATATTTAAACCGAATAACTTGTTAACGTTCTCAATACAATCCTTTCGCGAGTCTAGCATATTTTGTACTAGCGGGATAAGTGCGTCGCTATTTTGGTTAACTTCCCCATTGCTAATTCTTTCACGTTTCATATTATAGTTAGAATCTAAACCGAGTTCGTTAAACCATGACGCTTTCAAATATTGTTCATATTCGATTAAGTCTTTCATATGGTTGTTAGGGTGTCCTGCGTCGTGATAATTAACACCGTCAAAAAATGCGGTTTCACCAATAACGGCATTTTCGCCATCTTCCAACCGTTTTAAATAAAGTTCGGCGCTTGCTTTTGTTTTGTCGTCGGGTGCACCCATCGTCAAGAGTGCACGCAAGTTAATATCTGAAAGCCTTAAACTAATGGCATTTTCGACCAATAACGACGCATAGCGGGTGTATAACGGCATTAGCCCCATATATAACGAATCATTACGAATAATAGCGCATTGCGGTTGTTCGGGTTCGGGTATATTCGGATAAATTCGATATGTACCGTCTAAACCTAAAAACGGATTAGCAAAAACGAAATCAATAGATTCGTAATATGCGTCACGTTCACCACCACGACCGCCCGTCACGGCGTAGTACCCCGCGTTAGCTTTCGGGTTGTTTTTAACAACATTTTTAGGTGTGTAATCAATAATGGCGACATAACCGCGTGTTTGTAAATATTCTTCTAATTTTCTCGCGGGTATGGTGTCGGGTAGTCCATCATATTCAAACATACCGTTTGTTTTATCCAGCATATAGCAGACATATTCCAACATTAAATCATGTTTAAATTCCATCGTTTTAAATTCACGATATTTTAAACATTCGTAAAAATTTATACCATCCATAATATTTCCCTCGCTGGTTGAAAATTTACACTATTCAATTATATAATAGTAATTTTACATACAATAGTCAACAATTATTTTATTCGTGCAACTTTACGCTAAATTGACGTAAAAGTGCGCACAATTCCGACCGTACAATTCTACACGGTTTTCCGACATACCCCGAAAACGCAAAATTTTGCCCCTATTTGCGTCCAAGGTCGCCGGACGATACTTTATACCGTTTCCGAATTTTCGCCCGAATTTGAAATTTTGC
>JAFVID010000042.1 GCA_017474205.1 Clostridia bacterium
CATATTTTTCAACCACTTCCACGAGGCAATAGTGTTTTTTCCGCTTTTGCTTCTTTCGGTAGAGCTTTTAATAACCGAAAATCGTCGTGGATTTTTTGCCGCAATGGTGGCAATTACGGCTATATCCAACTATTTCTTCTTCTTTGGTATGGTTGTATTCGTTGTTATTTATTGGTTTGTAAGGGTATTTTCCGGTTGCTACAAAATAAAACTTTCGGGATTTTTGTGGTTTGTTTTTGAGGCGGTGCTGGGACTTCTTATTTCGGCGGCAATACTTCTTCCAACCTGCTATGTTGTACTCGGAAACAGTCGAATAACCGAATTTTTGCACGGCTGGAGCGGCATTATGTACGGTAAGGAGCAGATTTATCTTAACGTTATTGAATGCTTCTTCTTCCCGCCGGATATTCCTGCCAGACCTGTTTTCTTCCCTGATGCAGACGTAAAATGGTCATCCCTTGGCGGATGGTTGCCACTTTTTTCTATGGTGGGCGTTTTTGCTTGGATGCAACAGAAAAAAGGCACCTGGCAACGCAGACTGCTTGGAATTTCAATGTTTATGGCTATGGTGCCAATACTCAACAGCGCATTTTATATGTTTAACAATGCCTATTATGCCCGTTGGTATTATATGCCGATTTTAATAATGGCTATGGTTACCGCCCAATGTGTGGAGGATACTGAAATTCATTGGAAATCCCCATATAAATGGGTTACAGGAATTACCGTTGCCACCACTTTGGTATTTGCTTTCTTCCCACGTGAAATGGAAGACGGCAAAATAACAAAATGGGGTCTTTATGAAAAAAAGGACGATTTCTATTTGTATAGATTTTTAGCAACGGTGGCAATTGCGATTGTAGCACTTATAATTCTGGGACTTTTGCTTCGCACCATTAAAAATAATCGCAAACAGTTTATGAAAACCGCCACCGCTCTTATTTGTGCTATAAGTATAATTTATGCGGGATTTTTCATAATCTGCGGTCAAAGTCATTCATATGATTATGATATTGTTATTAATGACCTGATTGAGGCCGATATTGAGTTAGATGGTGATAAGGACACCTATCGCATTGATGTTTTTGAGGGAATTGATAACACGGGTATGTTTTTAAACTATAGTACAATCAATGCCTTTCATTCGGTTGTACCTACCTCCGTTACCGATTTCTGGGAATACGTTGGTGAAGAGCGAGGGGGTGCCAGTCGTCCCGAAACAAAATGCTTTGCAGCACGTTCACTTCTTGGTGTAAAATATCTTTTGGCAAGAGAGGGCGGCAACAGCTTTACCGATGATATGGGTGAACCCGAAATGCCGGGGTTTGAATTTTACAGTCACGAAAAGGGCTATGATGTTTATATAAATCGAAACTATGTTTCTATGGGATTTGCCTATGATTATTATATGACCGAGGCTCAGGCTGAATCTATAAATGAAGAAAATCGCTCCAATGCAATGCTCAAGGCAATTTTGCTTACCGATGAACAGGTGGGTAAATACGGTGGTTTACTTACAAATATTTCTGATTACGGTAAGCAGGATGATTCAGGCGCATTTGTGGGCAACCTAATAACCTCTTTGCCTACAGCGGATGATGACGAGCCATATGCTGAGGGTACAGAATCGGCTACCGAGTCGGGCAACCTATCTAGCGAAGGTGTTTCAAACGAATCTGCTTCATCGGATGATTCTTCCAACTCATCAGATGACGGTTCAACCTATTCAACCGAGTCAACAGAATCAACAGAGTCAACCGAGTCGCAAGAGCCCTTTTATAATATGAATAATTATATGTATTCGGACGCTTTGCTTAACTTCTATTATGATGAGGAGGAGTTGGTTGACGACACCGCCGCTTTAAGGGAAAAATCCGTTTCCGCTTTCTATAAAACCGATAGCGGATTTGGGGCTTCCATCTCCTTAAAGAAGGATAATCTGGTATTTTTCTCAGTTCCCTATGAGGAGGGCTGGAGCGCCACCGTAAATGGTAAAAAGGTGGAGGTAGAAAAGGTTAATGTTGGATTTATGGCCGTCCCTGTAAAGGCTGGAGAAAACACCATTGAATTTACCTATAACACACCCGGATTTAAAGCAGGAATAATTATTACCCTTGTTTCTCTGTTTGTTTTGGTGCTTTATATTGTAATCTGTGCCATCCTTTCTAAAAAGGGTCTGCTTGCTGTGGCAGAATATCCCGAGGGATATAAACTTATAGAAAAATTCCAGAGTGATGCCGCAAAGGATATTATGCTGCAGAATGCCGAGGATGAAGAGGAAAATTCATTTGACGTTGAAATAACCGATGACAGTATTATTTACGGGTATGATGAACAGACCTCTGAATTCAACCGAGGCTTCTGGATAAATACCGAAACAGATGATGAAGATTATACTATATC
>JAFVID010000043.1 GCA_017474205.1 Clostridia bacterium
AAGCATATCAACTTATCAAGTTTGAAGGCGACTACTACTTCGTAAATGACTACAACAAGATCATTAAGAACGGTAGCATTCCTCTCACTGCTAAATTCACTGCACAATACGGACTCCCCGAAGGCAAGTATGAATTTGATGCTGATGGTAAGATGATTATCAAACACGGTGTTGTAGGTGACTATCTCTACATCAACGGTGAAATGCAAAAAGCATATCAACTTATCGAATTCGAAGGAGATTACTACTTCGTAAATGACTACAACAAGATTCTTAAGAATAAACGCATCGCTTTAGGTGCTAAATTCACAGTCGATGTAGTCCTTCCCGACGGCTCTATGTTAGAACCCGGTAACTTCTTCTTCGATGCTGACGGTAAAATGATTTTTAATTAATTTGTTAGTTTTTTTCATTATAAGTTAGCTAAACAAAAAATCCCCCCACGGATAGATAATCCGTGGGGGGAGAGCTGTGCAAAATCAAAACCTCCACGCGGTGCACGGTGGGCAACGAATAGTTAAGATTCGGCTGATTTGATTGATAGGGAACGATAATTTTGATTTCTGTATTTAAAAACAAAGTAATAAAAAACGCATATTGGATTATTGTATGCAGAATTGCTCAATCTTTCGTTGGATTGCTTATAGGAATGATCACGGCTCGTTACCTTGGGCCCTCTAATTATGGACTTTTAAACTATGCCTGTTCCGTAATTACCTTTGTTGTTCCTTTGGCACAGCTGGGATTGCGCAATATTTTGGTAGAAGAGATTGTCTCTAAACCCGAACGCGAAGGAAAAATTCTTGGTACGTCATTGGTAATGAGTATAGTATCAAGTCTGTTTTGCATTATAGGATGTATTGGCTTTGTTGCCTTTGCTAATGCAGGAGAGACCGATACTTTAATTGTATGTGCTTTATACAGCATCTCTCTTATTTTCCAAATGACCGAAAATATTCAGTATTGGTATCAAGCAAAACTCCTTTCAAAATATACCTCTATTGTTTCCTTGGCGGCATACACAATTGTATCTATATATAAAATTTTCTTGTTGGCTACAGGAAAAAGCATCTATTGGTTTGCAATTTCTTACGCCTTCGATTTCTTTTTGATTTCCGCATCGCTAATATTTATATATCGAAAAATGGGCGGTCAAAAGTTATCCTTTTCATTCCCCCTTGCAAAGGAACTTTTTAATAAAAGTAAGTATTTCATCGTATCAAATATGATGGTAACACTTTTTACCCAAACCGACAAAATTATGGTCAAACTTATGATAGGTAATGCCGAAAACGGTTATTATTCAACCGCAGTTGCCTGTTCAACAATCACATCATTCGTGTTTGCGGCCATTATTGATTCTTTGCGTCCCGTTATATTTGAAAGTAAAAAAACGGGTCAAAAGAAGTTTGAAAATAATATGTCCCTGCTTTATTCTATTATTATATATATGGGATTGGCACAAAGTTTAGTGCTTACCTTCTTGGCACATCCAATAGTTAATCTTTTATATGGTAAAGAATATCTGAATGCTATACCGATGTTGCAAATTATTACTTGGTATTCGGCATTCTCCTATATGGGCTCGGTACGAAATATTTGGATGTTGGCAGAAAAGAAGCAAAAGTATTTGTGGATTATCAACCTTTCGGGTGCAACCCTCAATATAGTGGGCAACCTCATTTTAATTCCTTATATGGGAGCAAAAGGCGCGGCACTTGCTTCGGTTGTTACTCAGTTCTTCACAAACTTTATTTTGTGTTTGATAATGAAACCCATTCGTCCCACTTCAAGGTTAATATGGGATGCTTTGAATCCTAAGTTTATACTTGGATTTGTAAAAAAAAAAAGAAGTTAATAGTTAAATAACAAGTGAAACTATTTCAAAAAATATAGAAAACATTTAACAACGGAGGGAATACCAATGGTAGAATTAGGTTTTATTCACGGCAGATTTCAGTTATTTCACAACGATCATTTAAGATATGCACTACTTGCAAAAGAAAAATGTGAAAAGTTGATCGTAGGAATAACATCACCCGAAAATGCTACCCTTATTCGTGAGGATATTGACCCTCACAGAAGCGAAGCGGCATCCAACCCCTTTACTTATTACGAAAGATTCAATATGGTAAAACTTGCTCTTCTTGAAGCAGGAATTAAGAGAGAGGACTTTGAGATTGTTCCTTATCCTATTGAACGTCCCGAAATTCTCTATAACTACGTACCCTTAAGTGCAACATCCTTTTTCACCATTTATGATGATTGGGGCTATGAAAAACTTCATAGACTCGGTGATTTGGGATATGGTACCCACGTACTTTTCGATACAAGAGAAAAGGCAATGTGTAGTACCGAAATAAGACAAAAGATTGTAAGTGGCGAAAATTGGAGCGACATGGTGCCCAACGCAGTTTATAATTATATCAATGAAAACGGCTTAACCGAAAAGGTTATTAAGTTATTACAAAAATAAGGAGAAAATTTATGTTTGATATTAACACTATCCCCGTATCTGAAAGAGTACATATTACAAAAAATCTGCTTAGATATGGCATTGTTACAGATCAAGAAACAGGTAAGATTGATTATATCCCCGGAACCAAAGTCCCCGAAGTAAGATGTGAGTCAATACATCTTATCCGCCACGCCGAAACCGAAGCTGTTGCAAAGCACGAATTTATGTGCGATACTTCCAACAACTGCGGATTTACCGAAAATGGCATTGAAATTACAAAAAAACAAGCAGCCGAGCTTGACCAATACGATTTTGATATTGCACTTTACGGTCCCATTCCCCGTGTAGTTAATACTCAACTTATCATTATGGAAAGACCTCAAAAATTTGAGGCAATTAAAGTTCATAAACTTCACGGTATCGATAATACCGGTTGGGAATATAAGAGCTTTGAGGAACTTCAACACAATCCCACCTTTATTGCCCGTGAAATGGAAAATAATATGTTTGCAAGAACTCCCAGCGGTACTTCTTGGGGTATGGTTATTGCAAACTGCGTTGACGTTCTCGATATTATCAACGAACAATACGTAGGTAAAAAAGTCCTTTTAATCAGTCAAGGAAGTGTGCTTCGTGCCTTCCAAATTCTTCTTAGAAAAAGAGAACATCCTTGGGATGATTTCACCGTTGAAGGTATGTATCACGTAGGCGATGATACAAATAAAAAGAAAAACTACGGCATTATCGACCGAATTTATTAGTTTAGTTTAGAAACTTTGTGTTTCGTTTACTTAATCAATTACTACAAAGAATAAGGTGATATATAGTATGGAAAAAGAAAAGATTTCAATCGATAATGAAAATGATTTACCCAAAGAAGAAAGCAATTCAGCTGAATTTGAAATTAAATCAAGCGAAAACACTTTCAATTTAGAAGGAAAAGGTATTGTGTCTCGCTCACATCATAGATCGGGTCACAGATCTCACCATCACCATCATCACCATC
>JAFVID010000044.1 GCA_017474205.1 Clostridia bacterium
ACGTTGGCGAAACTGAAATCCGCGATGCAGTTGAAGGTAACTGCGGTAATGACGGCTACACCGGCGATACCTACTGCAAAGATTGTGGTGTTATGATCGAAGAAGGTCAAGTTATCCCCGCAACCGGTGCTCACGTTGGTGGCACTGCAACCTGCTGTGCAAAGGCAGTTTGCGACGTTTGCGGTCAAGAATATGGTGAATTTGACGCTAACAACCACGTTGGCGAAACTGAAATCCGCGATGCAGTTGAAGGTAACTGCGGTAACGACGGTTACACCGGCGATACCTACTGCAAAGATTGCGGTGTAATGATCCAAGAAGGTTCCGTAATCCCCGCAACCGGTGCTCATACTGGCGGCGAAGCAACCTGCTGTGCAAAGGCAGTTTGCGATGTTTGCGATAAAGAATACGGCGAATTTGACGCTAACAACCACGTTGGCGGCACCGAAATCCGTGATGCAAGTGCAACCTACACCGGCGATACCTATTGCCTCGGTTGTGGCGAAATGATCGCTGAGGGTGAAGAAATTAATCCCACAGGACTCCTTGGTGATGCCAACAGCGACGGATTTGTTAATGCAATGGATGCTATGATTATTTCTCAATACTATGTTGGATATGATGTAGCGATCGATCTTAGCGTATCTGATGTAAACGGCGATGGCTTTGTTAACTCAATGGATGCTATGCTCATTTCTCAATTCTATGTAGGATTGATTGAAAAATTTCCCGTAGAGCAATAATATTTAACCACAAATAAAACCTAAACAAACGCCCCATCCAATTACGGATGGGGCGTTGATGTTTTACATATAAAAGGGTTAAAACAAATAAGGACTCGCTTTTGCAAGTCCTTATTTGTTTGGTCCGCCCGAAGGGATTTGAACCCCCGTCCTTTGGAATCGGAATCCACTGCGATATCCAGCTTCGCTACGGGCGGATATGATATTATTTATATCACAAAAATCCCACTTTTACAAGGGGAATTTTATTTATACCTCACTTTGCTGATATTTGTAGGGCGTGATATTAAACTTATTCTTAAACCGCAAAATAAAATATGAACAGTCGGAAAAACCGCTGTTTATACAAGCGTCCTGCACCGACATTCCCTGACTTAGCAGTTGTTTTGAAAGGGATAATCTCTTTGCCTCAATGTAGTGGGCGGGGGAGAGTAGAAAGTGCTTTTTGAATCGTCGATAAAGTGTGCTTTTTGATATGTAAAATTTCTCGCATAAGGTAGAAACGGTCAGGTCGCTTTCGGTGAAGTGAGCCGATATATAATCCACAATTTCAGAAAATGATTTCGGAAGATTTTTTGCATCCTGAGACACGTTATCTATTGATGACATTATCTCAAAAAGTTCAAATATGCTCTTTATTGCACCGAAGGGACTTTGATTTTCATCTTTCGTTGCAAGGTAATAGGACTGAAAACAACCGATGATTTTATCCCTGATTTCTTCATCATCAAAGGTGAGTTTTCGACAATTTAGGGTGTTTAAAAGTTCGGTGTTTCTCGGCATATTCTTAAACCACAAACAGTAATGTTCGTGTATGCAGTCGGTGTGATAAATGCACTTGTGAATTTCATTGGGACGGGTGATAATTATATCCCCACGTTTTACCGAATAGGTTTCATCATCCACAAGGAAGGATACGTCCCCCGATAAATTGATGTATATTTCATAGCAGTCGTGAATATGCTCACTATCGTTTTGAATATCATCAACCCTTGCAAAACGGTTGTCAAAAAGCACGTCAGCACAAAGGTCGGTACCTAAATATCTAATCGGTTTCGGGGTGGGGGTATAGGTGCTTTGTTTAGGACTTTTTGTTATAATATTGTCTTTTTGAGAGATATTCATAACACACATTCCTTCGTTGACACGAAAATTATATTTTGTGGCAAAAATACTATATATTTTTTATTTTAATTGCGATATAATTGTATCATATAATAATCTTATTGTAAATAATAATTTTCAGGAGGGCTATTATGATTGCATTAGTTAAAACCCAAAAAGGTGAGGGATTTTTCTCTTTAGAGGAGCGTCCCGTACCTCAAATTGCCGATGATGAAGTGCTTGTTAAGGTGGCTTACGGCGGTATTTGTGGCACCGATATTCACATATATCACGATCAATTCACCTATTATCCCCCCGTTATTGTGGGTCACGAATTTTCGGGCACCGTTGAAAAAATCGGTAGCAAGGTTACCCTTTATAAAGAGGGTGATAACGTTGTAGGCGAGCCCCATAACCTTGCCTGTGGTAAATGTTATCTTTGCCGTAACGGACACATTCAAAACTGTATGGATAAACGTTCAATTGGTTGGGGTATTGACGGATGCTTTACCACCTACGTTGCAATGCCCGAAAAACTTTTACATAAAGTCCCCGCAAATTTATCCCTTGAAGAGGCGGCTATGGCAGAACCCACCGCCATTGTTGCTCATCAACTTTTAGAAAGAGCAAAGGTTACCCCCGGTGATAACGTAGTTATTATGGGTGTTGGTCCTATTGCTTTGTTGGCTGCTCAGATGGCAAAAATTGCAGGTGCAGGAAAGGTTATCCTTTGCGGATGCACCCCCGATATTGATTATCGCTTAAAGGTTGCCGATGAACTTCAATGCTACGATATTTTTATCGACGTAATGAAGGAAGATACCGTATCTCGTGTTATGGAAGAAACAGGTATAGGTGCAGACCTTGTGGTTGAAGCATCGGGAGCAGGTTCGGCTATTACTTCTGCCATCAGATGTCTTAAAAAATGGGGACGTCTTTGTGCTATCGGTATGACGGGTGCCCCCACCGTCAGCGTTCCCTGGAACGAGGCAATGATGAAGGTGCTTGACGTTCAGTTCAATATGAGTTCCAGTTACAATGGATGGGATATCGCCCTTAAACTTATGGCAAGCGGAAAACTCAACGTTAAACCTATGATTGAGGTTATGTCCTTAAGCGATTGGAAAGATGCCTTCGACAAATTAGAGGCAGGCAAATCAATGAAGATACTTCTTAAACCCTAAAAGGAGAGAAAAGTAATGAATATAGAATTTAAAGATAAGGTAGTGGTTGTAACGGGAGCGGCAGGCGGACTTGGTACTGCTATCGCCGAAAACTTTGCAAAGGACGGAGCAAAGGTAGCCCTCTGCGACCTTAAGGGTGCAGATGTATCCGCCGAAAAAATCGGTGGAGATGCCAAAGGATACAACTTCGATATCACAAACAGAGAAGACGTTGCAAACAATATGGCTCAAATTGCAAAAGATTTTGGTAAGATAGATATTATCGTTAATAATGCAGGAATAAACGTAGGCCCTGATGAAAGAAAAACCGTTGAGGATTTTTCCGATAAATGGTGGGATGCCATAATTAAAGTTGATCTTGACGGAACGTACAACTGCACCAAGGCAGCCCTGAAATATATGGGCGAGGGCGGAGCCGTTGTAAATATCAGTTCCATTGTGGGTATGATACCCCTTCGCAATCAATGTGCCTTTACGGCAGCCAAGGCGGCGGTTATAAACTTTACCAAGGCAATCGCTATGGAACTGGCTCCCAAGGGCATCAGAGCAAACGCTATCTGCCCGGGAACTATTGGTATTCAAATTACCAATCGTCTATGGCAAAACGACAGTGCTATGGAAGGACTTCTTTCCCATATTCCTATGCACCGCCAAGGCACTCCCGAAGATATTGCAAATGCGGTGGAATTTTTGAGTTCCGATTTTGCTTCCTACATCACCGGTGCGGTGCTTCCCGTTGACGGTGGTTGGACCTGCGGCGGATTTGCCCGTAACTTTTAAGGAGATAATAATATGAAAACCTTTTTAGAAGACCTTTTATCTTTTAACGTGAATAAGGGTGAAGTCGGAGTGTTTTTTCTCGGTCAGGCGGGATACATATTCAAAACATCAACGGGCAAACTTTATGCCGTTGATCCATATCTTTCCGACTGCTGCAACCGACATTTCGGATTCAAACGCCTTATGCCCTTTATTGTGGGAGCGGATGAACTAATCCTTGATAAACTTATCATATCCCACGGACACTACGACCATTTTGATGAGGACAGTGTCCCCACCCTTATGAAAAACGGCAATACCGAACTTATTGGTGCCCTGGATGTTAAGGCGGAGTGTGAACGTTTAGGCGTTAGTGAAAACACAACCTTTATGGCTATCGGTGATGAGGTTATAAGGGATGAACTTAAAATTACCGCCCTGCCTTGCGACCACGGTGAACTCGCCCCCGATGCCCTGGGACTTCTTTTAGAGATTGATGGCAAAAAGATATACTATATGGGTGATACCGCATATCGCCCCGACCTTTTAGAAAATCCAGAACTTCAAAATCTCGACCTGCTTATTCTTCCCATTAACGGTGCCTTTGGTAATCTTGATGAGAACACCGCAGTAGAGGTAATCAAAAAACTCAGTCCAAAACTTTCGGTGCCCTGTCATTTCTGGAACTTCATTCAACACGGTAGTAATCCCATTAAGTTTGCCGAAAATATGGCAGAATTTTGTCCCGACCAAAAATACATTATGATGCGTCAGGGCGAAGGGATGATAATTTAATGATATACGAAACTAAGTTCAAAGACCGCCCTGCGGTGGCTCTTGAAACCCATAAACTTATCGCTTTGTTTTTACCTAATGATGGGGGTAAAATGGTATCCCTTAAACGCAAAGAGAACAATAAAGAACTCCTTGCGGTGAAGGAGGGGGATACATACAAAGTTCTCACCGAGACGGGCAGTTACGTCGAATCGGAATGTAGCGGTTTTGATGATATGTTTCCCACCGTTGACCCCTATACTCCCCAAAACGGCAAGTATAAAGGTGTAACCTATCCTTGCCACGGAGAGGTTTGCCGAATTCCTCACCAGTACACCATTCTTGAAAATCAGGTTAATTTCTACGCTGAGTCAAAACTTTTTGACGTTACGTATTACAAATCGGTTGCCATTACAAAGAGTGGCGGATTTGCCATAAGATACGTCATTAAGAATTCAGGTGATGAGGATTTCCCCTTCCTTTGGGCAGGACACATTATGCTTAAAGGTGAGGATGGAATGAGGGTGTTTACTCCATTCCCGAAAGACACAAAAACCGAGTTTATGTTTGCGTCAAGTGGGTATGATAAAGAAACCCTTCCAAAAGACCGCCTTATGGGATATATCCCCGAAAAAGGTGCCACCTATAAGTTTTATTATCTCGATAAAATACCCGAGGGATGGTTTGGGATATCTTATCCCGATAACAGCAAACTTTTCTTTAACTATAATGAAGAGGTGTTACCCTATCTTGGAATATGGCTTAATAACGGTGAGTTCCAAAACATCTACACCATAACCCCCGAACCCTGTAATCTTCCCTTTGATGCTCCTGACAGAGCAGAGAAGAGGGGACTCAACGCAAAAATAAAGGCAAAAGACAGTTTTGAATTTGTAATAAATATTGAATTAGAAAAGTAAAGGAGATGGTAAAATGGATACTATGAAAGCAATTACCGTTTATGCTCCAAACGATGCAAAAATGGAGGACGTTAAGAAACCCGTTGCGGTGGATGATATGATGGTCATTAAGGTGTATCGCACCGGCGTATGTGCCACCGACCTTTCCATTTACAGCGGTGAGAGTAGTTTTATCCGTAGCGGAGAAATCACCCTTCCTTGCCGTTTTGGTCACGAATGGGCAGGTGTGGTTGAATCTGTGGGTGAAAAGGTAACTAAATTCAAACCCGGCGACAGAGTATATTCCGACAACTTTGTATCCTGCGGAAAATGTGATGCCTGTAAAGAGGGCAAATATATGGAGTGCAAAGACACCCGCTCGGTTGGTACTATTAAGTGCTGGGAGGGATGTTATGCAGAGTATATGTATATGCCCGAACGCCACGTATTCTTACTCCCCGATGAACTCTCTATGGATGAGGGTGCCTTAATCGAACCCGCATCTATTGCCTACGATGCCTTTAAGGGTGCAAATCTCGACAGTAGCAAAACCGCAGTTGTAATCGGAACCGGTGCTATTGGTATGATATCGGCCTGGCTTGCAAAGTATTATGGTGCAGGTAAGGTTATCCTTGTTGGACGTAATGACAGCAAGATGGAGATATCTAAAAAAGTCGGCGTTGATTATACAATTAACAACCGCAACGAAAACGCTGTTGAAAGGGTAAAAGAACTGACAAACGGCAAGGGAGCCGATATGATTATCGAAACTTCAGGTGCCGAATCTGCATTTCTCCAATGCATAGATATGGTTGCCCGTTTTGGCCGTATTTCGGTGGTAAGTTTCTACGAAAAGGATCTTAACAATATCCCCATTGATAAACTCGTTCACGGATGTGTCAGTTTGGTAGGTGCCGCAGGATGCGATGGCAACGCTCAGGCAGTGTGCGATATTATGTGCAAAAATCCCATCAAACTTACCCCCATTATATCCCACCACGTTCCCTTTGAAAATTCATTAGACGTATTTGAAAATCTTTCAAAATACAATAATGAAAAGATAAAGATAATGATTGATTTTGAATAAAAGGAGTGCTGAAAATGGAAAAGAAAAAACTTCCGCCCTTACAGGTAGATGTGGCAAACGTTAAACCCCTTGTCTTTGGTAAGGAATACGAATCCCGTATGATTCTTGACCACGTTATTACCGGCAGAGATGACTGTATCCAAATCAACCACGGCACCGTAAAGGCAGGATGTGCCTTAGGCGGCGGTGTTCACGAAGAGGATGAAATTTACTACATCCTATCGGGTGAAGGAAAACTTAAACTTGATGATGAAATCGTAGAGGTTAAGGGCGGTCAGGTAATATTTATTCCTGCAGGTGTTTATCACGCCCTCGATAATACCGAATCCGATACCGATATGTGCATCCTTACCTTCTGGCGTGATTGGCGTTTCAATGAGGCCTACGAAGAAAGGGTTAAACTTTGGGGTAAATCCTTCAAAACTGTTGATGAGGATTAAAATAATATCCCTTAACTATTGACTGTGTAAAAAAATACATCTATAATAAAAAATAATATAAATAGAGAGGAAAATTTATTATGACAAATCTTAACAAATACGTTGACCACACTAACCTTAAAGCCGATTCCACCAAGAGTGTTATCGAAGGACTTTGTGCAGTTGCAAAAGAATGGGATTTTGCATCCGTTTGCGTTAATCCCTGCAACATCACCCTTGCAAAGGAACTCCTTGCAGGTACCGATGTAAAGGTTTGCACCGTTATCGGTTTCCCCTTGGGACAAAACACCACCGCAGTTAAGGTTGCAGAAACCGAAGATGCTTATAATCTCGGTTGCGAAGAGTTCGATATGGTTATCAATATCGGCCGTCTTAAGGATAAAGAATATGACTATGTAAAGAATGAAATTGCCGCAGTTGTTAAGGCAGCAAAGGGCAAGACCGTTAAGGTTATTATCGAAACCGGTATGCTTACCGATGAAGAAAAGGTTATCGTTACCCGTCTTTGCTGTGAAGCAGGTGCTCACTTTGTTAAGACCTGTACCGGTATGGGCCCCGGAATTGCAACCGTTGAAGATATCAAACTTATGAAGGCAAACGTTACCGGCGGTGTTAAGGTTAAGGCATCTTCAGGTATTAAAACCTATGCAGATGCTAAAGCACTTATCGAGGTTGGTGCAGAACGTCTTGGCACATCTTCAGGTGTTGCTATCATCGAAGGTTCTAAACAATAATTTTTTAGTAAAAGATTTTTAGAAAGGGTGTTTTTATGGCTAAGATAGTAGGACCCGGTTCCCTTATTGTGGATGTAACCGGCTTTGCACCCCATCTTCCTGTTGCAGGAGAAACGGTAAAGGGAACAACCCTTAAATTCGGTCCCGGAGGCAAGGGGTCCAACCAATTTACCGCCGCCCATCGTGCAGGTTCAACCGTAAAAATCATCAGCCGCCGCGGAGATGACTTTTTGGGACAGATTCTCAAAAAGCATTATGAAACCGAGGGTATGAGCGAGGAACACATTGTAGTTGACCCGCAAGATGAAACCGCAAGTGCCCTTATTGAAATAGATGAGAAGGATGCTCAAAACCGCATTATCGTTATATTTGCCGCAAACGAAAAGGTAACGGGAGAACACGTTCTCGCCGCCGAAAAAGATTTTGCCGATTGCGATGTTGTTCTCACCCAGTTTGAAACAACCCTTGATGCACTTCTCACCGCCAAAGCCCTTGCAAAAAAATACAATAAACCCTTTATTCTTAATCCCGCACCCTACCTTGAAGTGCCTGTAGAGGTTTTTGATGGCACCGATTATATCACCCCCAACGAAACCGAAACACTTCAGTTTACGGGAATTAATCCCGACAGTGATGAAAACTGCCGAAAGGCAGCAGAAAAATTCTTTGAGATGGGTGTTAAGAACGTAGTTATCACTTTGGGTAAAAAGGGAGTATATTATTCTAACGGTAAAGAGGAATTTACCATTCCCGCTACCAGCACCAAAGCGGTAGAAACCACAGGTGCAGGGGATGCCTTTAACGGTGGATTTGCCACCGCTATCGGCGAGGGAATGGATGTTAAAACCGCCCTTTACTTTGCTACCTGTACCTCGGGTATCTCGGTAACCCGTCGAGGTTCATCCCCCTCTATGCCATACAGACACGAAATTGTCGAACTTATGGAAAAAGAGTTTGGGATAAAAATCGATTAGTTGTATCATATCATTCTACGGGCGGTTATCCGCCCGTAATTTTTAGGAGATAGTTTTTATGTGGGAACTATTTTTTGATTGTTTTTTAACCGTATTTTCTAAGGTTGCTCTGCTTTTCATTATTATCGCCCTTGGATTTGTGTGTCAAAAGATAAATATGCTCACCAAAGAGGCAAACAAGTGTTTAGCAGATATCGTAATGTATTTCGTTACACCTTGCGTAATAATAAATGCATTCAGCTCCACCGCCTATTCAAAGGATGAACTTTTTGGCATTCTTAAAAATATAGGTATCGTTGCCGCGGTAACCACCGTTTTGCACGTGGTGATGATATTTGCGGTTATCTTCATTTTTAGAATGAAGAACGAAAATATAAAAAGGGTAATGCGTTTTGGTGCGGTATTTTCTAATGCAGGATTTATCGCCCTGCCCCTTGCACAAGCCCTTATCGATACCCCCGAAAGTCACGAAGGCGCCCTTTATGCCGCAGTTTTTCTTGCTGTATTTAACATTGTTCTCTGGACTTGGGGACTGTTTGATATGAGCGGAAATGCGGGAGATATCAATATTAAAAAGATAATATTCAACCCCGGTGTGGTAGGGGTTGTGGTGGGACTTTTCCTCTTTGTATCCCCCTTATTTATAAATATCGGTGATACTGCAGGAATAAGACTTCCCTCGGTGCTTTCTGATGCAATAGCCGCTATTGCCGCCCTTAACCTGCCTATCCCCATGCTTCTTGTGGGCTTTTATCTTGCCAATGCGGATATTAAAGCTGCCCTTAAGGATAAGTGGTCCTACATTTGCATAGTACTTCGACTTCTTGTGTTCCCCCTTATCACTTTGGGAGTGCTTTATCTCATAGGTTTAAGGGGCAATCCCCTCACCGTATGCGTAATCGGCGCAAGTGCCCCCGTAGGTGCTACCACCACGATTTTTGCCGCCAAGTTCGATAAAGATACCGAACTTTCGGTACGTTTGGTTGCACTGTCTACAATATTTTCAATGCTCACAATGCCTGTGATAGTTGGACTAACCCAAGCATTGGCGTAAATAAATTGAACCGTCTTCGTTTTGAAGGCGGTTTTTTGTTTAATGAATTATGAATATTGAATAATGAAAAATTAAGGTGTCGGCAAAGCCGACGGATTTTAGAAAAGATTATCGTAGGGCAGGGGCTTGCTCCTGCCGTTAGTATATGATAACTTTGGCGGCGGGAGCAAGCCCCCGCCCTACGATGAAGCCGAATTTAATATTTCCACTTTACACCGTAAAATAAATATGATATAATACTTTTGCGACACAGTTAAATAGTTATCCAAGTAGGCATACTATAGGTAAAAACGTATGTCTTGCTTATCATATCCTGCTTGGATTGAACTGTGTCGCAACAGAAGTCAAGCATCGTTTTTCGGTGCGTGGCTTTTGCTACGCACTTTTTTATTTTAAGGGGAAATGTGAAATGGCACTGATGAAATGTGTTGACTGTGGAACTGAACACGATGAAAACGCACCCTTTTGTCCAAACTGCAAGCGAATACATCACGAATTGCTACCATCGAGAGTTGTGGAAATAAAAATTCCCGACCCAAAACTCGGATTATTTTATTATATGTCCCCTAAATGCCCCATTATATTTGACGGTGAATACAATCCTATTTGGAAAGGCGAGTTTGGAGAAACCGCCACTTTGTTAATGGATTCTTGTACCGAAATAATTATTAAACTCGGGGATTGGGCAAATGAAATTAGAGATGTTGTTTGCCCCGGTATGCAATACAAATTGGTTTTAGATACGGAGTATCATCTCCTTGCCACATTCCATTTAAGACAAATAGAAGAAGTATAACAACCACGATAAAAACGCCCTTGTTATAGGGTGTTTTTTTATTGGTTCTTATTTACATTTTTGCTTTTTTGTGATAGTATGAAGGATAGATTATAACAAGAAGGAACGTTTATGGACTACAATTATCACACCCACACCTATTTATGCTCACACGCTACGGGTGAAATAGAGGACTACATAAAAACTGCCATAGAAAACGGCATAAAATATATGGGCTTTTCGGAACATTTCCCCCTTCGTTTTGAAAACGGAGTGCAGTCGGGGTATCGGCTTATGGTGGAGGATGTGGATTTTTACTTTTCCACCCTATATGGCCTTCGCGAAAAATATAAAGATAAAATCGATATTAAAATCGGTTTTGAAATGGAATATTATCCCGCCCTTTTTGATGAAATGGTGAACAATGCCAAGAAGTATGGGGGAGAATATCTTATTTTGGGTCAACATTTTCCATCACCCGAATATTTGAAAAGTTCAAAATACGTTATTATCCCCGAAGAAAGCGCTAATGCCCTTGAGGACTACGTTTCGGGGGTTGTTGAGGGCATAAAAAGCGGTGTGTTTACCTATGTTGCTCATCCCGATATCCTCAATTTTGTGGGGGATAAGGACCTTTATCGAGAGAGTTTCGTAAAGATTTGTGAAGCATCTAAAGAATATAACGTGCCTTTAGAAATCAACTTTTTTGGGATAAGGGATAACAGGAATTATCCCGATATGAGATTCGTTGAACTTTTAGGTGAAACAAAAGCCCCCGTAACATTTGGATTTGATTCCCACACAGTTAAGGATGCCTTTGATGGAAATTCCTTAAAAATTGCAAAGGAATGGGTAGAAAAATACAAACTAAACTACATCGGCAAACCGAATATAATCGAATTATAATAATAAAAAAGACACTCTTTTTGAGAGTGCCTTTTTATTTATACCGTTTTTTTCTTTGGTGTAAAGCTGAAGAATATTCCAATAAACATAATCGCAAACCATATTAGAATGAGATTTCCCCAACCGATTTTAAGGGCTATATCACCAAAAACATAGGTGGATATTGCCGCACCGAAGTAACTGAAAAAGTCGAGAGTGCCTGTTGCGGTGGATACCATTCCCGTATGTTTAAGGGAGGGACAATAAAAACTCCAAAGCATGGCATCGGCAAGTTTTGAGGTAAATATCGCAAGGAACATTATGATTAAATTAACCACGGGATTTTTTATAAAGTACATACCGAGGAATGCAACAGCACTTGTTATAAAGGATAAAAGCAGGGTGTTGTAAACGTTATTCTTAAAGAATTTACTGTTTATGTATGCCGCAAGGAAGGGAGCGAAAGAGATAGCAAGAGTAATGATTGTGAATAGAATTTTTGAGGTATCTTCGGAATATCCTAAATATGTACTGGTGTAGGTTGGGATCCAAAAAACCACCGAAGTTCTTACCACACCCGTAAGGAGGGCAATAATCGAAAATCTTACAATGCGATTTTCAAAAAGTACGCTAAGAGACCCCTTTTCTTTAGTGGCGGATTTGAACTGATTGTATTTAACAATGCCCTTTTTCTCCATAACGGTAAAGACAAGGAGCGTGATAAGTCCCATACCAACAAGGAGTCCGCCACTGGCGAAGAAGGAATACTTCCAATTGAAAATGAGGGCGATAATTCCCGCTAAAGGAGACCCGAAAAGGGCGGAAAATGTGAAGGTCATACAACAAAGGGATGCGAGTTTTGTGGAGGTGTTTTCCGATACCACCTTGGTCATAGGGGCATATATCATAGATAGGGAAAAGCCCCAAAGTCCGTATGTAATTATATTCAGGATAGGATTTAAAAATACAACGAAGGCGATATTGCAAAGTCCGGCGATAATCTGACCGAAACTTATCATATATCCTGCTTTGATTTTTTCACCAATGATGCCGTTGATGAGTTGCCCTATCGCGTAACAAAAGAAGAATACCATAGAAAGCACGCCGAGTTGTGCTTCGTTGAATATTTCATATTTAATAAGGTCGGGAGAAACGGCACTTAAAATGTTTCGTGAGATATAAACCACCAGATAAGAAATGGAGCAAATTGAACCAAGTCGGAAGGCAGTTTTGGCCTCAACGCTTTTGAAAAATGACATATTATCAAGTCCTTAATAGGGGGGGAAGGAGGGCCCTCTTGATTTGTAGGGAAAAATTGTCCTTTGTGCTTTGATTTTATTAGAAAATTCATAAAAAATTCCTACACTTTATTGTACTACAAAATCTTGAAAAAGTCAACCAAATTGATAATGTCAAAAAAGCAAATATAATGGAACAAAATTCTTTATTTTGCTTGACATATGTATATTGAAGTGGTATTATATAGTAGAGTATGAGTAATAGTGTCTAGAGGTATACCCTCATGTAAAAACGCTTTACATTTTTTGTAAAAACAAAGGATGAAAACCCCTTGAAATCAAGGCGATTTTAGCATCAATTTATCTTAAGGAGTAAAGGTAAAATGGAAAACAAAGTTAGAACGAAAAGCAACGAATACTATGTTGTAGATATAACCAGAATACTGAGATTTATCTGGCAAAAAATCGGTATCGTTATTTTGGTTAGTGTTCTCACAGCAGGAATAGGATTTTCGATGGCAGCATTCCTTATTCCACCGTCCTATTCATCCTCTATATTGCTTTATGTTAACAATACGGCATTTTCGATGAATGATATAGGATTCAGCATTAGTTCATCAGAAATCAGTGCCGCACAAAGTTTGGTTAAAACCTATTCCGTTCTTCTTAAGAACAGAACCACCTTGGAAAGAGTAAAGGCAGAAACCGGTCTTAGTTATACTTGGGAAGAAATGTATTACATGATCGAAGCCAAGTCTGAAAAGGAAACCGAGGTAATGAAGGTTATAGTAACCTGCGGAAATGCAAGTCACGCCGCTAAGATTGCAAACGGCATTGCCACCGTCTTGCCCCAAAGAGTTGCCGAAATCGTTGAAGGTAGTTCAATGGAGGTTGTTGACTCGGCACAGGTTAACGGCTTCAAGGTAGCCCCCAGCACCACTAAATATACCGCGTTAGGTTTGCTTGTAGGTGCAATCGGCACAATGGCCATCCTCGCAATTATAACCATTATGGATAACACAATCCACGAAGAAGAATACATAGTAAACACTTACGATTATCCCATTCTTGCTAAGATACCTAACCTCATAGGTGGCGACGGTAAGAAATACGGAAAATATGGAAAATACGGCTACTACTACAAATACGAATCGAAAAAGACGCCGGAAACAACCACACCCGAAACAAAAACGGAAGAAAAAGAATAGGTAGGTGAGAGAAAATGAGCAAAAAAGCAACCCGCAGAGAAAGAGCTTCTCACTTTATTGAGAAAGATATTCAAAAAACACTCCATAAAAACCTTGAGTTTACCGCTCGTGAGCAATACAAACTCCTTCGTGCTAATCTCTCGTTCACCTTACCTGAAGACGTTAAATGCCCCATTATTGGCGTAACCTCTTCTATGAGAGGTGAAGGTAAAAGTACCACCGCCATTAACCTTTCTTACGTACTTTCGGAAAGTTCAAAAAGAGTTTTGCTTATTGACGGTGACCTTCGTATCCCTAGTGTTGCTAAGAAGATGAAAATCGAAAGCAACCCCGGTCTTACCGACCTTCTCAAGGGCGGAGAGAGTATGTCTTTTGGAGATATGTATTTGCAACACTACAATAACTGGTACATTCTTCCTTCAGGAGATCTTCCTCCTAACCCATCAGAACTTCTGGGTTCAAAACGAATGGGCACGTTACTTAAATCCCTTTCTAAAAGTTTCGATGCCATCGTTATCGACCTTCCCCCTGTTAACTTGGTATCTGACGCGTTGGCAATTTCTGAATACCTTTCGGGTATGATAGTTGTTGTTCGTGAAGATTATACCGAAAAGAAAGAACTTGAAACCTGTATTAATCTTCTCAGACTTTCTAACGTTAACGTGCTTGGTTGTGTTATGAACGAAACCAAAAACGGTAAAGGATATTACAAACGTTACAAATATAGAAGATACTACAAATACTACTACAAATACGGTTCATCATACGGCAGTTATGGCGGTTATGGTAATTATGGTACTTACGAAACTTACGGTAAGTAACTAAGTAGTGCTCAGAGGTATTTGTATGACTGATTTTCACACCCATTTGCTTCCAAAGATTGACGACGGAAGCAAATCATCGGATGAAACCGTAAAAATGCTCTTAAAATCTGCAAAGGCCGGTGTTAGAAGAGTTATAGCAACTCCCCACTTTAACGCTAACCATTGGTCGGTAGAGAAATTCTTGAAAATCCGCGAAAGTGCATACGAGGCGGTCAAGGAAAACTTAACCCCCGAAATGCCCGAAATACGATTGGGTGCCGAAGTTCGTTATTACGAAGGCATCTCCCGATTAGAATCTTTAAGAGATTTGTGTATTGAAGGCACCAACCTGTTGCTCTTAGAAATGCCGGTAGATAAATGGTCGACATTCGCCCAAAAGGAATTGTCGGAACTCTCTTGCAGAGGAGATATGCAGTTGGTTCTTGCTCACATAGATAGATATCTTGGTTTTCAATCCTTTGAAACCATAGAAGAATTCTCACGGCAAGGAATTCTAATGCAACTCAATGCCGAAGCGTTCACCTCCTTCTTTACGCGAGGTAAGGCATTAAAGATGCTTAAATCGGGAATGGTACAGTTCATCGGTTCCGATTGCCACGATTTGGGCAGACGCCCCCCAAATATGGATAAAGCCCTTGCGGTTATCGAGAAAAAGTTAGGCGCAAGATTTGTCCACGAACTAAAGGAAATAGGAAACTCTGTGTTTCTTAATAAATAAATATTTAATTTGATCTATTTTGAAAGGATGGATTTTAAAATGAAAAAGGTACTCGCATTATGTTTGGCAATTATGGTAGTGCTCGGTTTAAGTGTTACCGTTTTTGCAGCCCCCAATTTTGTAAAAAGCCCCAGTGGCAAACCCGCTCCCGGCGTTGAGGATTTTATCCCCGATGACGACGATTGCACCGCAGATTTGGTTGTAACTCCTTTTGATGATATAAACGACCTTGAACCTGCACAAAAAGAAGACTTCCAAATCGCATACGACACCATCATTAAGACCGACGACGTTACCAAACTTAATGAGGAAATTGCCAAAAAGGCAGAAGATTTAGGCATTGACCCTGATGACGTTGACATCAGTGACCTTTTCTATGTTGACTGTGACGGTTGTGATGACCACGATAATCACACCAACGGAAAAATTATTTTGGATATAGATAATCCAGAAACCTTTATGGGCGTTATCTATTTGGATGAAAACGGTAAATGGCAATGGGTCGACGGCGCAGTTATTAACGGCAATGGTAAACTCGAATTTACCGCAATCGACCTCGATGCTCCCTATGCTATCGTTGTAAATAACACCAATGGTGCAGCCGCAGGGGACAAAGACCCCGGTACCGGTGAAGGAATGGGCATCTTCTTCTGGATTGCATTTGCTTCCACCACCGCCCTCTTACTCGTATTAGTGCTTATTTTATTCAAAAAGAAAAGAGCATAGTTTTATATGAATAAGTCAAAATCAAACCCAAATTATCTTGGCATTATCGCCATAATCTTGGCGCTTATATCGGTAGCATCCATAGCACTGTTTGCTTTGGATATGTGGGAAAGAAAGCAAGCCGTGTCTGTAGATGAAGAAACGCTCAATGAAAGTATTTCCTACAACGGTAAAGAATACGTCCTTAAAGACGATGTTGAAACGATGCTTGTTTTGGGCCTAGATACGACCGATTCCCAAATTAGTAATTCCTACAACAACGATAAACAAGCCGACTTTCTTATGTTGTTTGTTATAGATAATGCAAACAAAACCTGTTCGGCTATTCAAATCAACCGTGATACCATGGCCGATATCGACGTGCTTGGCGTAGCGGGAGATAAAGTAGGTACAGTTAAAAAGCAAATTGCATTGGCACATACCTACGGCAACGGGTCTGAAGTTAGTTGTCGCAATACGGCAGAGGCAGTTTCCCGTGTTCTTATGAACGTAGACATTGACCACTTTATGTCGGTAACTATGGAAGCAGTACCCGCCCTTAACGATTTGGTGGGTGGCGTTTCGGTAGAAATTCTTGAAGATTTTTCTTCCATCGATGCATCCCTTGTAAAGGGTCAAACCATAAATTTAACCGGCGAACAGGCCATGACCTACATTCGTTCCCGTGAAGGTATGGAAACTCCTACCCACGCTAACCGTTTGGTTCGTCAAAAGCAATATCTTGATGCATTGTTCCAAAAAGGTCAACAGTGTTCAAAAGAAGATAAAAGTTTTATTGCCAAGGCAACTATGAAAATTTCGGAATATATGATTTCCGACTGTACCGCCAACAAATTGGAAAGTTTCCTCAACAAAATATCCAGTTACACCATAAATAAGGTTGAAGATATTGAGGGCGAGTACAAACAAGGCGAAAGTTTTATGGAGTATTATCCTAACAGCGATGCTGTTTTAAACCTTGTGGTTGATGCTTTTTATGAAGAAAAATAATCTTTGTTAAAATATTAAGGCAACCGAGATATTAAGTTTTATCAGGGGCTTTAAGCCGTGTTTGTTAAAGCCCCCATAAATCACAAAGAGAAGGAAAAGATTTCAATGGAAAAGTTTAAGAATAAAGTGTGGTTATCCTCACCTACCGTACATAGTGAAGAGATAAAATACATAACTAAGGCATTGGAAGATAACTGGGTATCCACAGTTGGTGAAAATATTGATGAAATAGAACGTCTTGCTTGTGAAAAGGTAGGATGCAAATATTCGGTTGCATTAGGTTGTGGTACCGCAGCTTTACATATGGCAATTAAACTTGCCGGAGTAAAAGAAGGAGATACAGTTTTCTGTTCCGATATGACCTTCGCCGCAACGGTTAATCCCGTGGTTTATGAAAAGGCACTCCCCGTATTTATCGATACCGAATACGACACTTGGAATATGGATCCTGTTGCCCTTGAAAGAGCGTTTGAGCTTTATCCCGATACCAAGGTAATTGTTCTTGTTGACCTTTATGGCACCCCTGCAAAGATGGATGAGATTTGTGCTATTGCCGACAAACACGGTGCGGTTATAATCGAAGATGCCGCAGAATCCTTCGGTGCAACCTACAAAGGCAAACCCTCGGGAAGTTTTGGTGCATACAACGTTATATCCTTTAACGGCAATAAAATCATTACCGGTTCATCGGGTGGTATGCTCCTTACCGATGATGAGAAAGCCGCTAAAAAGGTTCAAAAATGGTCAACCCAAAGCAGAGAAAATGCCAACTGGTATCAACACGAAGAGATTGGCTACAACTATAGAATCAGTAATATTATTGCCGCGATTATCCGCGGGCAGTTCCCCCACTTAGAGGAACATATCGCTCAAAAGAAAGCGATTTATGAAAGATATAAAGAAGGATTCAAAGGTTTACCCGTTTCAATGAATCCCTTTGATGAAGAGAATAGCGTACCTAACTACTGGCTTTCTTGTATGATTATTGATGAGGACGCTATGTGTGAACAGGTAAGAGATGCTTTAACCACTCAGTATAAAACCGAAAAAGGCAAATCTTGCCCCGATGAAATTCTTGAAAAAATAGAAAATGCAAATGCACAGGGCAGACCTATTTGGAAGCCGATGCATATGCAACCTATATACAGTAAGTATGATATGGTAACAAGAGAAAATGCCACCGTTAACGTTGGTGAAGACATTTTCCAAAGGGGCTTGTGTCTCCCCAGTGACAACAAAATGACACCTGAAGAACAAGATAAAATAATCCAAATTGTAAGAGATTGTTTTAACTAATTGAGGAGAGTTTGCATTGGTACATAAGAAGGGGTTTTACGAAAAATACATAAAAGCCACTCAAGATGCGGTTCTTGCCATAATAGCACTTGTAATTCTTAGTCCGATACTTCTTTTGGTGGCTTTGCTTGTCAGAACAAAATTGGGTTCGCCCGTTGTGTTTAAGCAGGAGAGAGCCGGTAAAGACGGAACCCCATTCTATATGTATAAATTCCGTTCTATGAGTGATGAACGGGATGAAAACGGCGAACTTTTACCCGATGAAAAACGTCTTGGTAACTTTGGTAAAAAACTCAGAAGCACCTCCCTCGACGAACTACCCTCCCTTATAAACGTCGTAAAAGGTCAGGTGGCTTTGGTAGGACCGAGATGTTTGTATGTAAAATACATAGAACGTTATAACGATCATCAAAAAAGACGACTTGAAGTACGCCCCGGTATTACGGGACTTGCCCAGATAAACGGCAGAAACGATATTTCTTGGGAAAAAAGATTCGATTATGACATTCAGTACGTAGATAACGTCACCTTCCTTGGAGACTGGAAAATAATGTTCCAAACGGTGGGTAAGGTGCTAAAAAAAGAAGGTATTACCTCCGAAACTTCGGTTACTATGGAAGAATTTATGGGTAGTCCCGAAAAGGAACTTGTTACCCAAAAATAGCAGGGAGATTTACTTGTGAACAAAAAGGTCATTATAATTGGTGCAGGCGGTCACGGAAGAGTGGTTGCAGATATTGTAAGACTCAACGGTGATGAGGTTATCGGCTTTATTGACGATAACAAAACAGGATTCGTAAACGGTTGCGAAGTTTTGGGCACCATTAAAGATATTGGCAAATTTGATTGTTACTATTTTGCCGCAATAGGCGATAACGCAACCCGCCAAAAGATTATGGAAAAGGATGTTAAATGGTATACCGCCATTCATCCCTCGGCGGTTGTGGCAAAGGACGTAGAGGTTCCCAACGGGGTGGTTATAATGGCAAATGCCGTTGTAAATCCCGGTTCGGTAATCGGTAAGGGTGTTATTATTAACACCGCAGCCACGGTAGATCACGACAACGTGATTGGAGATTTTGTCCATTTAAGTCCCGGCGTTCATTTGGCAGGAACTGTTACGATAAAAGAACGCACATGGGTTGGAATAGGCGCCATCGTAATCAACAACGTTACCATTTGTAGCGACGCTATGATTGGCGCAGGCACTGTAGTTGCTAAAGATATTACAGAATGTGGGACCTACGTTGGAGTCCCCGCAAGAATAAGGATATAAAAGTAAGAAAGAGGTGTCAAAAGGAAAATGAAGATTTTGTTTTTAACATTGTTGGACTTTGATACCTATTCTGAACGAAATATATATACCGACATTCTCCGTGAATTCATAAAAAACGGCCACGAAGTTTATTGCATTTCCCCCATTGAAAGAAGAACGGGGAAGAAAACCCACTTTGAAGAAGAGGGTCATTTGTTAAAACTTAGAATTGGCAATATTCAAAAAACCAACATTATTGAAAAGGGAATATCCACCTTACGTATTGAATCCCAATTTGTATCGGCAATCAAAAAGTATTTTTCAAATATTAAATTTAACTTGGTGCTTTATTCCACCCCTCCCATAACCTTTGCAAACGTTATTAAATATGTAAAGAATCGCGATGGGGCAAAGACCTACTTGATGCTTAAGGATATTTTCCCTCAAAATGCTGTGGATATCGGTATGATGAAAACCACAGGGCTCAAGGGGTTAATATATAAGTACTTTAGAAAAAAAGAAAAGGCACTTTATTCATTGTCCGACCGCATTGGATGTATGTCTCAAGCCAATGCTGACTATGTAATAAAGCACAACCCCACTGTCCCCCCCGAAATCGTTGAGGTTTGTCCCAACTGCATTGAAATTTGCGATGCAAAACTCAATAGCGAAGAGCGAACAGAGATGCGAAAGAAATACGGTTTACCCATCGACAAAAAAATCTTTGTATATGGTGGAAACCTTGGTAAACCGCAGGATGTTCCTTACATTATAAATAGTATGAGAAAATGTGCAGAAACCGATGCATATTTCGTTATAGCAGGTAGCGGCACAGATGCTTACTTGTTTGAAAAGTATATTGAGGAAGAAAACCCCTCCCACGTAAGGTATTACGGTTACCTTCCAAAGGACGAATACGACAAGATGATTGCTTGTTGCGACGTAGGTTTAATCTTCCTTGACCATAGATTCACAATCCCCAACTTCCCCTCCAGATTACTATCCTATATGCAGGCAGGACTTCCCGTACTTGCATGTACCGATACCAATACCGATATTGGTAAGGTAATCGTCGACGGTGGTTTTGGTTGGTGGTGTGAAAGCGTAAATGTGGATGACTTTTATAACCTTATAAACAGTATCGATGAAGAAAGCATAACCACAATGGGTAGTGCCTCCCTTGAATATCTCAAACAACATTATGCGGCACGAAATGATTTTGAAATCATCACAAGAAAGTAGTTTTTAGGAGAGAGTACAAATGAATATTTTGTGTTTGATGGGACTTTTTCCTGAAGAATACGAAGCAGAAATATTAAAAAATTCAATATCGGGAATGCAAAACGCCGCTAATAAACTTCAATGGGCGATTGTAGACGGTCTTAACAGCCAAGAAAACGCAAAGGTAGAAATACTTAATTCCCTTTATATTGGTTCATATCCCAAAAAATATAAACAAGCCAAAATCCCCTCTTTTACATTCTCTATTATGGGGAAAGAGGGCGGAAAAAACGTAGGTTTCCTAAATTTGCCCATAGTTAAATTCGCAAGTAAGTATTTTAGTCTTAAAAAAGAACTTAAAAAATGGCTAAAGCAAAATAAGGGTGAAGAAAAGGTTATTATTGCCTACGCTATGACATCCCCCTTCGTTGAACTTTTAGATTATGCAAAGAAGAAGTGTCCCGAAGTAAAATGTCTTCTCTTTGTACCCGACCTTCCCGAGTATATGGATGTTACAAATAAATCATCTATATATAATATTGTAAAGAAACGTCACATTTCTCACTTGAAAAACAACCTAAATAGGGTTGACGGATACGTATTTTTAACCGACTTTATGAAGGAATGGTTTGAAACGCAAGTCCGTTACACCGTAGTTGAAGGTATATATAAAGAAAATCAATCGGCAACATCTTCCCCCGAAACCAAAGAAAAGGTTGTATTTTATGCCGGCGGTTTGTGTGAAGAATATGGTGTTATGGATTTGGTAAATGCCTTCCTTAACTGCAAAACCGATGATTGGAAACTCGAAATAGTAGGGGATGGCCCCTTGCTTTCTCGCTTGCAACAAATGGCAAGTGAAGATGATTCCCTCATAGTGCGTGGTATATTGCCCAACAGTGAGGTGCTTAAAAGACAAAAGGAAGTTTCAATTTTGGTAAATCCAAGAAAAGCCGAGCAAGAGTTTACAAAATACAGTTTCCCCTCAAAAACCATTGAATATATGTCATCTGGTACACCAATGCTCGGATTTAGACTCCCCGGTATCCCCCCTGAATATCACGAACATTTTTACGAAATCACACAAGAAGACGGTATGGAAACCTGCTTGAGCAAGGTAATGTCGTTATCGAGTGAAGAGAGAGAAAACTTTGGCGCGTTGGCAAAAGAGTTCATTCTAAAAGAAAAGAATTCTACTAAACAATGTTCAAAAATTATGGAACTCATAGAAAGTATGAAGTAGAAAGTTTAAATTAGAAAGACGAGGATAGAAATGGTCTTAAGAATCCCCAAACCTTCCATTTCAACATTTTTTGTAATTATCCCAATTTTATATTTTAACTCCTGCACCTTCGAATTTATTAAACAATATTCCTTCGTGTTGCCCGTAGTTGCACTGAGTGCCCTTTCATGGTGTTTCTTTTTGCTAAAGGAAAACGTTACCCAACTTCTGGGCAGAATTTTCCCTATGTTACTAAGTGTATTGTTTTTTGCGGTATTGTTTGTTTTGGGGTTACAAAGTAACATTACGGTTTTGACTAATGAGTTTTTCAATATGGTCTACCTACTGTTCTTTATGTGTGTATTTTGGGTCTATTCAAAGGAAGATTATGAAAACGATAGAAATATAATTCTCTTCATTTGGATTACCGACGTTGTAATAGCATCCATATACTCCTCCATAAGATTGATTGCCGACCCTAACCTTGCACGATTGTTGTCTACCGGTTCTTATCACTCAACCAGTGCAGCTGCAGCGGCAAGAGGTATTGTCTCTTTCGGTGTTATTTACGGTTTGACCTTCGTTTTAATAACGTTGTTCACCTTTATAATTAAAAAGAAGGGCAATATGTTATTAAATATTATATTGTTCGCACTATTTACAACAGTTTTGTTCTTGGCACAGTTCCTCATTGCGATTTTGCTTGTTGGTATTGGTATTTTGATTGTGCTTTTAAGTAGTAGCAGAAGCGGTACGGTAAACCTTAAAAACCGATTATTCATTATAACTATTGTGGGTATTTGTTTAATATTCATTATGCCCTTCGTTTTGCAGTTCCTTGTTGAAAGTGAACTCTTCGGATACGAAATCAACAAACGAATAGAGGAAATCCTTACATTTGTAAACGGCGAAAACTTGGAAGGTACCGATATGTCGGTTCGATTCTTGCAATATACTATGTCCATAGGCGGTTTCTTCTCCACCTTCGGTTTAGGAAGAATATTCTTCCCATCGACTATTGTTGGTGCTCACTCACAGTGGTTAGACGGTTTTGGAAACTATGGTATATTTTACGCTATCTACATTTTTGCACTTTTTGTGTTTCTCAAATTTATTATTGAGAGTTTACCAAACAAAGGTACAAAATATTTATATAAACTACTTGTGATAATATACGTTGTTATGTCCATAACCAATACCTCCACCTGGGCACCCATTACCTTAAGTTTGTTTGTTATGGTTCCCTTCTTGTGTATGGAACAACATTCTGAACCCGACGAAGAACCGGCATTGTTAGCCGAGTAAAACATATTTAAGTATAAAAGAGGTTATTATGAAGGTATTATCAATTAACTTAGGGAACTATTCCAGCACAGGCGGTATTGCTCAAGGCATTAAGCAAGAGGCCGAAAAAAGCGGAATAGAATATGTTTTGTCATATCCTTATGATCCATACAACAAACCAATCGCCGATGGTGATATATTCATCGGAAGTCGTTTTGGTAGAAAAGCAAGTATCGCCTTGGGTATGGTTACGGGATATAACGGATGTTTCTCTTACTTTGCTACAAAGAAGTTAATATCTAAAATAAAGAAACATAATCCCGATATTCTCCATTTTCACAACCTTCATAACAATTACATAAATCTTCCCCTATTGTTCAAGTTTGTAAAGAAACAAAATTATAAAATAGTATGGACTTTGCATGACTGCTGGTCTTTTACAGGTCAATGCCCCTACTTTGAAATGGTAGGATGCGATAAGTGGAAAACGGGATGTCATTCTTGTCCTAACTACAAAGAATATCCCAAAGCACTTGTAGATAACACCAAAAGAATGTGGCATCTAAAAAAGAAGTGGTTCAGTGGTGTTGAAAACCTTACCTTTGTTACCCCTGCTGAATGGTTGGCAAAATTGGTGAAACAATCCTACTTGCAGTCATATCCCGTTCAGGTTATCAATAACGGAATCGACGTTGATGCATTCCAGCCCACAGTTGGTAATTTGCGAGAAACCCACGGATTAACCGACAAAAAAATTCTTTTAGGTGTTGCCTTTGACTGGGGTAAACGTAAAGGATTGGATGTTTTTGTAGAGTTGGCAAAACGCTTGCCCGACGATTACAAAATCGTGTTGGTTGGTACTCAGGAAGAGCACCGCGTAAACCTTCCCTCAAACATTTTGGCTCTTGGCAGAACCAGTTCTCGTGAAGAACTTGCTCAGTGGTACACAACAGCAGATTTGTTTGTTAATCCTACTCGCGACGAAGTTTTTGGACTTGTTAATGTCGAAGCACTTGCTTGCGGAACTCCCGGTGTAACCTTTAATAGTGGCGGTTCTCCTGAATGTTACGATGATACCTGCGGAGCGGTTGTTCCTCGCGAAGATATCGATGCTCTTGAAAAAGAGATTATCCGCATCTGCACAGAAAATCCTTATTCAAAAACTGATTGCATTAAAAAAGCAAAAGAATTTGACAAGAACGAGAAATTTAAGGAGTACATTGAATTATATGAAAGAGTTAACGCTTCAGGAACTTAAAGAAGTAGAATTTGAAATATTAAAGTATTTCGATGCCTTTTGTAAGGAAAACAACATTAAATATTATCTATCTCACGGCACCCTTCTTGGTGCAATCCGTTACAAGAAATTCATCCCTTGGGATGATGACGTGGACCTTTTAATCCCCCGTGAAGATTATGATCGTATGCTTAACTTGTTTAAGGATACCGAAAGATACAAACTTTTCGCCTTTGAAAAGAATAAAAAATATCGTTATCCCTTTGCAAAACTTTGCGATATGACCACCCGTAAGGTGGAAAACAACGCCAATAATGGTGTTGAACTTGGAATAGACATCGACATTTTCCCCATAGATGCTTGGGATGATGACCTCGAAAAGGCAAAAGCAGAGGCAGATTACATACAAAAAAATATGTACTATCTCTATTTGTCCAAACTCAAAAAACCGGATGCACCTAATTTTATAAAGGATATCGCAATGAGAATTGTAATACTTTACTATAAAATGTTGGGTAGCGGACACTTTATAAAGAAAATCAATAAAGCAAGTGCTAATCCCGAAAAGGAAGGCACACGTTATCTTGGTTGTAAAGTGTGGTGTGTTTACGGTGCGAAAGGAATTGTCCCTGCGGAGGCATTTGCCGAAACGGTGGATATTGAGTTTGAAGGGGAGATGTTCCCCGCACCCGTAGGTTACGATACCTACCTTAGTTGCCTTTACGGTGATTATCTTCCTGAACCACCTAAAGAAAAACAAAAAACACATCACACCTTTAAGGCATATAAATTGTAAGTTATAAAACAATTAGTTATTTTTAATAACTATTTATATAGATATTTTAATAAGTGGAGGAAGTAAACTATGAGAAGAACACTATCAAAACCCCTGGCATTCTTACTCGTTGTGATGATGATTGTAAGTGTTTTCAATATGAGCACTTTTGCAGCAAGCATCTATGACGACGGCAACGGCGGAACCGACTACTACAATGTCATTTCCGAAAAAGAATGGGACATCGCTCCCGGTGTTAAAGAGTACGAACAAGTTTTAAATAACGATGACGGTACTCGTAGACAAGTAGTTCACACTGCGCTCGTTGACGTTAACAATCCTTTTGTTAAGGTTATCCCCGGTACCAAAGGTATGTGGCCTGAAGAGGGCAACTACGGTACCCAATCCACCTCGGTACAAGCATTAGAGGCAGAAAAATTGGGATATGGCAACGTTGTTGTTGCTACCAACTGCTCACTTAGCTGGTATACCGAAGCTTACTACAAACAAAATCCCCACCTCATTGGTGAACCTCTTGGATATTCTATCCTTGATGGTCAATATTATTGCAATAGCCGTATTTCCAACGGCACCCTTGCAACCGGTGGTGTTAAAACTGTTGTAGTTATTAACTATGATAAACACCCCATCACCGGCGAAGACAGACCTGCAGATATCCCCAAAACCTGGATCCGTTTGGTTACCGATCCCCTTACTGGTTGGGAAGAACAAGCTATCCCCATCCTTTTCGACTTCCTTGTTAAACCTGATGCAAACGGAAAAGGTCAAATGACTTCTTATGCAACTGGCGGACATGGTACTGGTATTGCATCCAGAACCTTCGTTGGTGTTAGACCCGACGGCTCACTCGTTATCGCTGTATCCGACGGTGAACAAGCACCTTATTCCACCGGTTTTACCCAATTTGAAATGGCTGACTATATGATCAAAATGGGTTGTATCATCGCTGCAAACTGTGACGGTGGTGGTTCTACTACCTTCTGTTCACAACGTCCCGGCGAAGATTTGAAGGTTAACTGTTCACTCTCCGACGGTGGTGAACGTCCTACCTCCAACACCATCTTGGTTATTTCTACCGCTCCTGCAGACGGTCAATTTGCTCGTGCTTCCATTGGCACCGATTATGAATACTACACCCCCGGCAGCACTGTAAAGTTCAGCGCTCTTGGTACCGATGCTGTTGGTACTAAAGTAGACATCCCCGAAGATGTTGTATGGCAAATCAAAGAATCCAATATGGGTACAATTGAAAACGGCGTATTTGTTTCCAACGGCACCCCTGGTACCGTAACCGCACAAATGGTTTATGATGGTAAGGTTGTTGGTGAAAAATCTGTTGTTATCACAATCCCCGATACCCTTTCCTTCGACCAACCTGTTGTAACCGTTCCTTTCGGTAAAACAGCAAAGATTCCCGTTAAAGCTTTTGCTACAATTAACGGTATTGCTCAAGAAATCGGTCTTGGTGAAAATGACGTAACCTTCACCACCACCAATACTGCTCTTGGTAGTTTCAATGGACTTAGCTTTACTGCAGTAAGTGAAGATAAAGCTCCTTCTGATATTACAAGTACCGTTACCGCTACCCTCAATATGGGTGCTAAACCCACCGCAACCGTTCAACTTAACTTAGGTAAAGGTTCCGAAGTTCTTTGGGACTTTGAAGATGGTCAAGTTGACGTTGATGAATGGAACGTTATCAACAGTAGAACTAATGACTATCGTGATTTCTACTTGAAGTTATCATTGGCAGATCGTTCTAACGGTCAAGTTCACGATGGTAATTATTCCTTACGTTTGGAAGCTAATGGTCTTTCATCTAAGAAATCCGACTCCAGTGACTACGCTTGGATTCGTTTGGGTGTTGACGGCAACGCAGTTGAGTTAGAAAATGCCCGTCGTGTAGGTTTCTGGCTCTATGTTCCCGAAGACAACATTCAATGTTGGGTTCAAGGTCACTATATGACCGACTCTAACGGCGACGGTGTATATGATAACCTCGCAACAGTTAGCATGATGGAATCTGAAAACGTTTACTATAACGTTGACGAATCCGGCTGGTACTATATGTCTATGGATATTAGTGCCTTCGAAAAGGTTGCCCTTAAATATTCCAACCAATTCAATAAGCAAGATAGCAACGGTTATACAACCGGTCAATTGGCTGAAAAGGGCGAATTCTTCATCGCTATTATTACCCACAGAACCAAGAACAACCTTCTCTGGCAAACCAACGGTACCATCAACGGACCCTTTACATATTATCTCGATAGCTTCACAGTTGACTATTCCGACGCTGTAGAAGATAGAGAAAATCCTGTTTTTGGTAAAGCTTATCTCGATGGCACCACCCTTGTAAAACGTGATGTTGTTACCACCACAAGTAACGTTCTTAATCTTTCTGCTACTGTAGCAGATAAGACCACCCTTGCAGACGCAATGGGCGTTGAACAACCCTTACATAACGTATCAGGCCTCAATGCAGCTTCTGCTAAGGTATATGTTGACGGTGTTGAAGTTAAATCCACCTTCGCAAACGGTGTTATGTCTGCTAACGGTGTTCAAGTTGCTGACGGTTATCATCGTGTTAAATTTGAAATCTGCGATAATGCAGGTAATAAATCTGTTATTATCCGTGTTATTAAGGTTGAATCAGGAAGCACCGCTTCTACCTTGAAGTTAGTTCCTGCTGATGCATCCCTTGACAAAATCCCCTTTGGTTCTATCTATTGGATGAACCTCGAAGCAAATGCTATTGAGACCATTCAAAAGGTTGAAACCGTAATCGACCTTAACAGTGTTAACCACTGGCAACTCGATCATATGGAATTAGCCGAAGGTTTCTCTGCTGAATATACCATCAACAAAGAAACCAATACCGCTACCATCACTATCACCCGCACAGGTACAAACTACGATAGCGGCGCAGCAGTTTTGGCTAAACTTCCCGTTCGTATCCTTTATTTCGATACCGACATTAAGGTTCCCGGTTTCACCGCTGCAACCTATTGGACCACCTACAACTTCTTCGCACAAGATATGAAGATGGATGTTGATAAGGGTCTTATCACCTTTACCAATGGTACTACCGGTACCTTCTCTAACGAAGAATTCCACGTGGATACCGAAATGTATACCACAAACCAAGCTATGAGTATGTCGGATCCCGCACACTTATCTTCACATGGAACTACCCACGTTCACACCCCCGCAGCGATTGCCGATAAAGCACCTACCTGCGCTGAAAACGGTTACACCGGCAGAACCTTCTGCGAAGGATGTAACTCCGTAGTTGAATGGGGTACCACCATTCCCGCAATCGGCCACACCTTCAAAGTTTCAGGCGATAAGATCCTTTGTGACTGTGGCACACAATCTAAAGTTACCGGTCTTCAAAACATTGACGGCACCAACTACTATGCTGTTAACGGTAAACTTCAATCCGGTTGGGTTGGTGTTGATGACGATTGGTACTACTTCGATAAAACCACCTATGCAGCTGTTGACGGTGCATTCGTTACCGAAGACAACATTAAATTCACCTTCGATAACGGTCTTGTAACCAAGGGCGTATGGGTAAGAAACGAAACCGGCCGTCGTTATTGGTATGGCCCCGGATATTATAAAGATACATCTGCAGATGCAGGTTCTTCTAAACCCTTTGAAATTGATGGAAAAACCTATCTCTTCAATAGAAAAGGTTATATGCAAACCGGTGTTGTATACTTCTACACAGGTGTATTCAACGGTGTTACCGGTGAAATCTTATACTACGATTGTGGCACCGACGGTGTTGCAGACCTTCTTAAGGGCTTCTACAATGGCTACTTCTATGAAAACGGTGCAATGCAATATGCATATCAACTCGTAGAATACGAAGGCGACATTTACTTCATTAGTGACTATCACAAACCCTTCACCAACGGAACTATTGAATTGGAAGAACGCTTTACCTCTAAGTTCAATCTTCCCGCAGGTAGATATACCTTTGACGAAGAAGGTAAGATGGTTATTAAACATGGTATAGTTGGCGATCACCTCTACATTAACGGTGAACTTCAACAAGCATATCAACTTATTGAGTTCAATGGCGATTACTATTTTGTAAATGACTTCAACAAGATTTACAAGAATGCAAGTATTGACCTTGGTGAAAAATTCACCGCTCAATATGGTCTCCCCGCAGGCATCTATGATTTCGATGCAGACGGTAAGATGATTATCAACCACGGTGTAGTTGGTGATTATCTCTACTTAAACGGTGTGCTTCAAACCGCATATCAACTCATTAAGTTTGAAGATAACTACTACTTCGTAAATGACTACAATAAGATCCTTAAAAACGTAAGCATTCCTCTTACTGAAAGATTCACTGCACAATACGGACTCCCCGCAGGTAAATACTTCTTCGATTCCGAAGGTAAATTGGTTATTAAGAACGGTGTTGTAGATGATTATCTCTACATCAACGGCGAAATTCAAACCGCATATCAACTCGTTGAATTTGAAGGCGACTACTACTTTGTAAACGACTTCAATAAGATCCTTAAAAATGCAAAAATCCCCCTTACCGAAGAATTCACTTCAAAATACGGACTCCCCGCAGGCAAGTACGAATTTGATGCAGAAGGTAAGATGATCATCAAGAGCGGTGTTGTAGGCGATTACCTCTACATCAACGGTCAATTGCAAGTTGCATATCAACTTATCGAGTTTGAAGGCAACTACTACTTCGTAAATGACTACAACAAGATTCTTAAGAATGCAAGAATTCCCCTTACCGAACAATTCACCGCAAAATACAATCTCCCCGCAGGTAAATACGAATTTGATGCAGAAGGTAAGATGATCATTAAACACGGTATTGTAGATGATTGTCTCTACATCAACGGTCAATTGCAATATGCATATCAACTTATCGAGTTTGAAGGCAACTACTACTTCATAAACGACTACAACAAGATTCTTAAGAATGCAAGAATTCCCCTTACCGAACAATTTACCTCAAAATACAATCTTCCCGCAGGTAAATACGAATTCGATGCAGAAGGTAAGATGATTATTAAACACGGTATTGTGGATGATTATCTCTACATCGATGGTCAAATGCAACTTAATTATCAACTTATCGAGTTCGAAGGTAACTACTACTTCGTTGGCGACTACAACAAGATTTTCAAAAACGGCAAACTCCCATTAGGCGAAGAATTTACAGCACAATTCGGACTCCCTGCAGGCAAATACGAATTTGATGCAGAAGGTAAGATGATTATTAAACACGGTGTTGTAGGTGATTATCTCTACATCAACGGCCAATTACAAAAAGCATATCAACTCGTTGAATTTGAAGGCAGCTACTACTTCGTAAATGACTACGATATGATTCTCAAGAGCAAACGTATCTACTTGAGTGCAAAATTCGTAGCCGACGTAGTTCTCCCCGACGGTTCTATGATTGAAGCAGGATATTACTCCTTCGATGCTGACGGCAAATTGGTTATTAACTTCTAATTACATAATTCCTTTATTTACAATCTAAAATTAAAAATCCCCTCCGGTTAATCCGGAGGGGGAGACCGCACGAAATCAAACACACTATAAATAATGGATGGTTCATATGAAATTCAAAAGTTATTTAAAAGTAATAGCGGTGTCTTTGAGTTTGTTATTGGCAGCGAGTGTTTCTTTCAGTGCCCTTGCCGTAACAGTTGATGAAAAAAGTTTAGGCGAATATAAGGTCGTTTCAAAAAACGAATGGCAACTTTCATCGGGTGTTCTTGAATCCGAGATTATTCTCAACAACGATTCAGGCACAAAACGTCAAATTACCCACGTTGTTGAGGTTGATATTAACGATCCTTACACCAAACTCATCCCCAGTACCTACAAAATGGCAGAGGGACTTGAAAACAAAGAATACAAAACACAGGTAATGTCCAAACAGGCAAAATACGCCGAAGAAAATGGATACGGCAACGTTATAGCTGCTATGAACACCTGTCTTCATTGGTATGACACAGAGTATTATGCCGAACATCCCGAACTTATCGGTGAGCCCCTTGGCACAATGATTCTTGACGGTGTCAGATATACCAACAGTCAAAGTTCCTACTTTGGTGCCTACACCTGCATAGTAATTAACTATGACGAAAAGGATGGTAAAGCCCGTCCCGAAAGTATCCCCAAAGTTCAGGTACGACAAACCTATGATGCAATTACAGGTTGGGAAGAACAACTTATTCCCGCTAACTTCCACTTCCTTGTTAAGGATGGCGTGAATCAACATTCCGCCAACGATCCCGAACCCAATGCTCCTCGTACTATGATGGGCATCAAGGCAGACGGAACCATCGTTCTCGTAGTGGTAGAGGGACGAAACGAACCCTATGCCCTTGGCTTTAACGCCTACGAGATGGCAAAATATATGATTTCTTTAGGTTGTGTTCAAGCAATCAACTGTGATGGTGGCGGTTCATCCACATTCCTTTCTCAACGCCCCGGCGAAGAGTTAGAATTGCACTGCAAACCCTCTGACGGAAGCGAACGTCCCGTTACCCACGGTGTTTTGGTTATTTCAACCAAAGAAGAAACCCATGAGCATATCCCTAGCGAACCCACCGACAAATCCCCCACCTCCACCGAATCGGGTTACACAAACAGAGTATTTTGTACCATTTGCGGAGAAATCCTTGAAAAAGGAACCGAAATCCCCAGCATTGGTGGACATAACTACACTGTAGATGTTGCTAACCAAAAAATTGTTTGTGATTGCGGTTGCGAGTTTTCCTCAACAGGATTACAACTCATAAACGGCAAAACCTACTACACAGTGGATGGCAAATTGCTCAGCGGTTGGGTAAGCGTAAATAATGATTGGTATTACTTTGATAAAACCAACTTTGCAGGACTAAATGGTGATTGTTATGCCGACAACGGCATCAGATTTAATTTTGATAACGGTCGTGTAACAAAAAACACCTGGATACGAAGCGGTGAAGGTCGCCGTTGTTGGTATGGTCCAAGTTATTATAAAGATACTACCGTTGATGCAGGTTCATCCGAACCCTATGTAATTGACGGTAAGACCTACTTGTTCAATAGAAAAGGTTATATGCAAACGGGAATAGTTTATTCCTATACCGGCGTTGTTGGTGAAATTTTGTATTACGATTGTGGCACAGACGGTGTTGCAAACCTTCTTAAGGGCTTCTACAAGGGCTACTTCTATGAAGGCGGTGTAATGCAAAAAGCATATCAACTTGTTGAACTTGATGGAGATTATTACTTCATCAATGACTACCACAAACCCTTCAAAAACGGAACTATCGACCTTGGAGAGAGATTTACTTCTAAATATAATCTTCCCGCAGGTAGATATACCTTTGATGCCGAGGGTAAAATGGTAATCAATCACGGTATTGTTGGTGAACATCTTTACATAAAAGGCGTTATGCAAAAAGCGTATCAACTTGTTGAGTTTGAAGGCGATTATTACTTCATTAACGACTATCATAAACCCTTCAAAAACGGCAGTATTGACCTTGGCGAAAGATTCACCTCTAAATACAACCTTCCCGCAGGTAGATATACCTTCGATGGGGAAGGCAAAATGGTAATCAATCATGGAGTTGTAGGCGACTATCTTTACATCAACGGTGAATTGCAAAAAGCATATCAACTCGTTGAGTTTGAGGGCGACTATTATTTCGTAAACGATTACAACAAGATTATTAAAAATTCCAGCATTTCTCTTGGTGATAGATTCACCTCTCCCTATGGTATCCCCGCAGGCAGATATTCCTTTGATAAAGATGGCAAAATGATTCTTAACCACGGTGTGGTAGGGGATTATCTTTATATCAACGGCGTAATGCAAAAGGCATATCAACTTGTTGAATTTGAAGAGAATTATTACTTCGTAAATGACTACAACAAGATTATTAAGAATGGAAGTATTCCTCTTACCGAAAATTTCACCTCAAAATATGGTCTCCCTGCAGGTAAATACACCTTTGATGCTGAAGGCAAAATGGTCATTAACAACGGTGTTGTAAATGATTATCTTTACATTGACGGTGTAATGCAAAAGGCATATCAACTTATTAAGGTTGACGGTAGTTATTACTTTGTAAATGACTACAACAAGATTTTCAAAAACGGAAATCTTCCATTAGGCGCAAACTTCACTGCACAGTATGGTCTTCCCGCAGGAACCTATACATTTGATGCAGAAGGCAAGATGATTGTCAAAAACGGTGTTGAGGGTGATTATCTATACATCAACGGCCAGTTACAAAAGGCATATCAACTTGTCGAATTTGAAGGTGATTACTACTTTGTAAATGACTACAATAAGATTCTTAAGAGCAAATACATCTACTTAAGCAATACTTTTGTAGGCAACGTAGTTCTCCCCGACGGCTCTATGTTGGCAGAAGGTTATTACACCTTCGATGCCGACGGCAAAATGGTTCTTAAGTAACCATACAAACAATTTCATATATTTACCTTGGACGCACCTATGAAAATTCATTACGCGACATGCTAATCGAACTCAATAGGCGGAATTAGTCCCAACGAGTTTTATTACTGAACTTGTATATCTACCCCGTGTGCTAAGGTTTCAGTAGGGTCTGGGTTAATATAAATTTAAAGAAAAGGAGAAAAAGACATTGAAGAGTTTTAATTTCAAAAGAATACTCTCACTGATGTTGGTTGTAATGATGGCAGTAACTATGTTACCTTTCCATGCACATGCAGCTGAAACTAACGTAGAGTATTCCGAAGATGGAACTTTAGAGGGTCTTGAAAACAAACCCTTTGAAGAAACTATCTTGTTAAAACAAATCAAAGCGGATATTGCAAGAATCCTTGATAAATATCTCGGCACTCTTCAAATGAGTGAAGAAGATGTCAAGGCAGTGGTATCCGGCATGGATTTCGAGACTCAGGAAGAAGCCTGGCTTGAAATCGATGAAGTGCTCGCATCGATGTTTGATTTAACCGATGCGGAAGTCTATTTCCTCGAGCAATACGAGGGAATGGAAACCTTTGTCTGCTTTGGTGATGAACTCTACTGGCTCATGTATCCAGAAGGCGGTATCTCACTCTTTGCAGCAAGCGGATCGCACAACCCTGTCACCGGTGTAACAGTAGGTGTTTCAGGCGCTACCGACAATAGTATGTCAAATGGCGCAGTTACAGTTACTGCAAAAGGTTCAGGTGGTATATTTGGTATTGGTGCTTCGGCAAAAACCGCTACCATCACCATCTATAACGAAACCGGTGCAACATCTGAAATTTCCTTCAATTGGACAGCAACCTCTGTTAATAAGTTGGTAATCGACGGAACTACATATAGTGGTTCTTCGGGTGCTTTTAGCAAGGTAATGAACGCAGGTGAAAAATTCACCATTACCATTACTACAGCTAAGAACAGCACTGTTAACAAATTGGTAATGAACAACTTTGCAGCAACCACTGCAAAGGCAGAATCTAACGTCACCTTCGATTACGATGGTTCATTAGGTAGTATTACCGTTGCAGGTGCTGCTGTTGCAGACGGCGGTGTTGTAGCCGTCCCCGTAAGTGGTGCAGCTATTGTGGCTACTCCCGCAAGCGGAGTAACCTTCCTCGGCTGGATCGATATGGCTGACCATCAAATCATCTCTAAGGATGCAAGCACTACCTTGAAACCTGTAGGTGATATGACCGTTATGCCTGTATTTGCAAAGACCTCTGCATGGTTCTATGTAAATAACTCTTTCCTTTATGAGGGCTTGAGTGCAGCAACTACCGCTGCTTCATCCGCATCAAACAAAGTTGTTATTTTGGCAAACAACGGTACCGTTCCCGCAGGCAATTACACCATTCCTGCAGGCGTTACCTTGCTCATCCCCTACAACGCTACAAACACCTTGTGTACTACAGCTCCCACTTGTGTTGAAAAGGGAGATAGCGAAGCTAACTACGTTACTCCTACTGCATATCGTACCTTAACCTTGGCATCCGGCGCTAACATTACCGTTAACGGTGCTATCAGCGTTTCAGGTTCTCAATATGCAGGTCAAGCTAAGGGTGCTGGTGTTACCACTGGTCCTCTTGGTTTCATTAAAACTCAAAGCGATAGTAGCATTACCGTAAACAGCGGTGCAAACCTCTACGTTTGGGGTTATATCACCGGTTCAGGTACCGTTACCGTTAAAAACGGTGGTACCGTTTACGAAGACTTCCAGGTTATGGACTGGAGAGGCGGTACTGCAGTTTCTAATATGATAGATAACAGCAACCGTGTTTTCCCCATGTCTCAGTACTACATCCAAAACGTTGAAGTTCCAATGACCTTGGAAGCAGGCGCTACTGAAAACGGATATATGTCCGTTACCATTACCCTTGCAGGTGTTCAAGGTTCCGCAGTTCCCTTTATTGGACCTAACGGTATGTTCAATATCGTTTCCGGTTCGGTAACTAAGGATTACGACGAAACCACCGATAGACTTATTGTTACTGCAGATGGCGAAGTTACAATGAAGAGTCTATCTATTTCTATGAAATTGAGCATACTTGGAAGCGCAACCATTAACTCTTCCAAATACACTCTTCCCATTACCAACAATCTCACCCTTCGCATTAAAGAGGGTGCAAATATCACCATTACTCAAGACATCGCATTGCTCCCCGGTGCAGAACTTATTGTTGATGCAGGTGCAAAAGGTACCTTGGGTAAAGGCAACATCATTTATATTTACGACGCAACCGAATGGGCTTTGGGTAACTTCGTTTATATGAATGTTAAGGTTAATACCCTTAAGTACATCCCCGGTAAACCTTCAAGTGTTCCTTTCCATGATGCAAATGCAGATGCTAAGGTTCACATTGCAGGTACCATCGATGCATCTCAAGGTTACGTTTACACAACTGCATCCGGCGCAGTTATTACTGCAGAGGATGGCGCAGTTGTAAAACTTAACCCCGGTACTTCTACCAAAACATATCAAGCAGTTCAGGGCGGTAGTGATAATAAACAAATTACCTATACCGAAATTCCCGTTAAAACTGCTAAACTTGGTAATACCGAAAATCGTTGTGGTGGTATTTATGAATACACCAACGGTGCTTGGGTAAAAACCTCAAGCAACCACGTATACAACTCCGGTAAAATCACCACTAACCCAGGTTGTGAAACCGAAGGTGTGAAAACCTTCTCCTGTGCTTGTGGTCATAGCTATACCGAACCCGTAGCTGCCACCGGTCATAAAGAGGTAGCTGTTAGCGCAGTTGATCCTACCTGTGAAAACACCGGTCTTGCAGCAGGTACTAAATGTGAATACTGCGATAAAGTGTTTGTTGCTCAGGAAGTAATTCCTGCTCTTGGACACGTTCCTGTAACCGACAACGCAGTTGATCCTACCTGCGACAAAATCGGTCTTACCGAAGGTAGCCACTGTGACCGTTGCGATAAAGTTCTTGTAGCACAACAAGAAATTCCCGCACTCGGACACAAAGTTGACGTACATGCAGATTGCCTCAATCCTGGCATTTGTACTGTATGTGGTGCTGAAGCTGAAGCAGCACTTGGTCATAATCCTGTAACCGATAAGGCAGTTGATCCCACTTGTTTGGATACCGGTCTTACCGAAGGCAGTCATTGTGATCGTTGCGGCGAAGTATTCGTAGCACAGGAAGTGATTCCTGCTCTTGGACACAACGCTGTAACCGACAAAGCAGTTGATCCCACCTGTGTAGATACAGGTCTTACCGAAGGTAGTCACTGTGATCGTTGCGGTGAAGTTCTTGTTGCACAACAAGTAGTTCCCGCTCTCGGCCATACCGCCGGCGCTCCCGCTGACTGCAACAACGCATGCACTTGTACTGTATGCGGTGCTGAACTCGAAGCAGCACTTGGACATAACCCTGTAACCGATAAGGCGGTTGCTCCTTCTTGCGAAGGCACCGGTCTTACCGAAGGTTCTCACTGTGACCGTTGTGGCGAAGTTCTTGTTGCACAACAAGTAGTTCCCGCTCTCGGACACACCCTTGGCGAACACGCAAACTGCACCGAAGCAGGTGTTTGTATTGTATGTGGCGCTGAACTCGAAGCAGCTCTTGGACATAACCCTGTAACCGATAGTGCAGTTGCTCCCACCTGTGTAGATACAGGTCTTACCGAAGGTAGTCACTGTGATCGTTGCGGCGAAATCCTCGTAGCACAAAAAGTTGTGCCCGCAGCCGGACACAAACTTGACGAACATGCAAGCTGCACCGATGAAGGTGTATGTATTGTTTGTGGTATTGTTCTCGAAGCAGCACTTGGACACAATCCTGTAACCGATAGTGCAGTTGCTCCCACCTGTGAGGCCACCGGTCTTACCGAAGGTAGCCACTGTGACCGTTGCGGTGAAATCCTTGTAGCACAAGAAGATATTCCTGCTCTTGGTCACATCGCTATAGTTGATCAAGCAGTTGCTCCCACCTGTGAAGCTACCGGTCTTACCGAAGGTTCTCACTGTGAACGTTGCAACAAAGTTCTTGTATCACAAAAAATTGTTCCCGCACTTGGACATAACCCTGTAACCGATAGTGCAGTTGCTCCCACCTGTGTAAACACTGGTCTTACCGAAGGTAGCCACTGTGAACGTTGCGGTAAAGTTCTCGTAGCAAGAGAAGAAGTTCCTGCACTTGGACACAACCCTGCAACCGATAAAGCAGTTGCTCCCACCTGTGTAGATACAGGTAATACCGAAGGCAGTCATTGCGACCGCTGCGGTATTACCCTCGTAGCACAAGAAGTTGTTCCCGCTCTTGGACACAATGCTGTAACCGACAAAGCAGTTGCTCCTACTTGTTTGGACACTGGTCTTACCGAAGGCAGTCATTGCGACCGTTGCGGTATTACCCTCATAGCACAAGAAGTTGTTCCTGCTCTTGGACATACTCTTGGAACTCCCGCAGATTGCCTCAATGCAGGTACCTGCGCAGTATGTGGTGCTGAACTCGAAGCACCTCTTGGACATAACCCTGCAACCGATAAAGCAGTTGCTCCCTCTTGCGAAAGCACCGGTCTTACCGAAGGTAGCCACTGTGATCGTTGCGGTATTACCCTCGTAGCACAGGAAGTTGTTCCTGCTATCGGCCACAACGTTGTAACCGATAAAGCAGTTGCTCCTACCTGTGATGAAATTGGTCTTACCGAAGGCAGTCATTGTGACCGTTGCGGTAAGGTATTCGTAGCACAGGATGTAGTTCCTGCGCTTGGACACGTTGAAGTTGTTGACGAAGCAGTTGAACCCACCTGTGTAGACACCGGTCTTACCGAAGGTATCCACTGCGATCGTTGCGGCGAAACCCTCGTAGCACAACACGTAGTTTCCGCTTATGGCCATGAATGGCTCCACATTAATGCTAAAGCTCCTACCCGTACCGAAAACGGTTATGAAGCATATAGCGCATGTCAAGTTTGCGGTATCAGCACCGATAAGGTTGTTATCCCCGCACTTGGCGAAGCAAAAATCACTAATTACAATGATTTCATCAGAAATCTTATCTTCCTCGAAGAAATTGCTTACATGTATGTACAGCAATATCCCGCAAAGGATCCTGCAGCTCTCGTAATCAAGTACATCCGTACTGGTGTTGACCGCTATAACTCCGGTTCTTGGGGTATTATGGCTGGCCACGAAGATGCAGACTTTGCAAGATTCGTAACCCAAATCGAAAATGAGGCAAACGCAGTTGTAACCGACGGCAATTATGTTGACGTTACCGGCCTCAAAAACATTAGTAACTTTGAACTCCCCAACGGTAAGATGGCAGATATCGGTCACGTATTTGGCGCGATGGATATTACCTATCACAATAACTTCGGCTTGAATCATGCTGACGTTTCCGGTTGGGCAGGCGACCTTGTTGACCTTCTTGAAGTTGCATCTAAAGAAGCAGCTGCAGGAAGAGTTACCGGTGATCTCGAAGAAATGATTGCTCTTATTGGCAAGAATTGCTTCCGTTTGACCATCGATCTCCCCGATTATCCCAGCTTTAGCCAAGAAGACTATGACGGCGACCTTGATGCATTCTACATCATGAACGTTCTCAAGTCTGTAAACTATGGTACCGCTTATATTGATGGCAACATGGGCGAATTTGATCCCGATGACGAAATCTATTCAATCGCAGAGATCATCATGAACTACATGACTGAAGATCTCACCGATGAATATCGTGCTTCTTACTTCATGACCAACAGATTGAAGACAAACGGCACTCGTTCACAAGTAAGAAACGCTGTTTATGCAGAATATCTTGCTAACGGATTACTCGCAACCCTCGAAGGCACCAGAGATCTTTCAGGTGCTAAAGACCTTGTTACTCTTAGACGCGCAGTTTGCTATGCATTTGCAGATCATCTTTGCAAACTTGCAGGTGACTACGTAGAAAAGATTGACAACCCCTATTACACTGTATTCGACAGCAGTTCTATAAACCTTGCTCCTGGTATCACCCAAGAGATCAACTATGCAACCTCTGCTGACGGAAAACAAATGGTTTACTACACCGCAACTGGTGATATCACCAGAGGCGACGTACACGTTTATGCAAACTATGCACATAACGATCCTTCCCTCGGTTGGGAAATGACCCGTGTTCAGGATCAAGCAAATGCTGCTCAAGAAAAACGCAGCGATCCCACCAATCCTAACTACATTCCCAACTACAACGTAATCGCAAGTATCAACGCTGACGGCTTTAACATGCAAACCGGTGAACCCAGTGGTTTGCTCATTATGGACGGTAAACAATTCCACGGCGTTAGCAAATCCGGCTTCTTTGGTATCACCAAGGACGGCAAAGCTGTTATGGGTACCACCGACGATTACAACAAGATTTACAAAGATCAACTTAAAGAAGCAGTTGGTGGCTTCGGTACTATGCTTATTAAAGACGGCGAAATCGCTGTTTCCAAGACCGATGACTACTACACCAGCCGTGCTTCCAGAACCGCAATCGGTGTTACCAGAACCGGTAAAGTTGTATTCATGGTACTTGACGGACGTCAAGAACCCTTCTCTTGCGGCGGTAGCATGCAAGAAATCGCACAAATCATGTTCGAATCAGGTTGCGTAAATGCAATTAACCTCGACGGTGGTGGTTCTACTACCTTCGTTGCAAGACAACCCGGTGAAGACGAACTCAGCGTTGTTAACAGACCTTCTGACGGTTATGCACGTTCAGTTTCTACTTCACTTCTTATGGTTTCTACTGCACCCAGCTCCACTGAATTTGATCATGCAGTAATCGATAGCGAATACAAATACGCTACCATTGGCACTCCCGTTCAAATGACCGGTAAAGGTGTCAGCCCCGCAGGCAACGAAACTAATCTCCCCGAAGGTTACACTTGGGCAGTTAGTGACGAAAAATGGGCTACCATTTCCGAAGACGGTGTATTCACCGGTTTGAGAAACGGTTCCGTTGACGTTTATATGATGCTCAATGGCGAAGTTATTGGTATGACCCAAATGAACGTAGTCGTTCCCGACAGCGTATTCTTCACCAGAACTCATATGGACGCAGTTTACGGCGCTAAAGTTGAACTTCCCTTCGCCGCAAACTATCAAGGCAAACCCGTTGCAGTTAAAGCAAGCGATATCAAGTTTACCGTTGATAACGCAAACTATGGTACACTTGAAGGCAACGTATTCGTTGGTAACGAAGCTTCCGGCGTTAAGATTGTTACTGTTACTGCTTGTCTCCCCGATGATGCAAGCGTAAGTGGTTCTATCAAACTTAACATGTATAAGCAAGGTGAAAACACCTTCGACTTTAGCATGGCAACCGGCGGTGACCGTCAATTTGCATGGCTCCGTGAAGTTACTAACTCTACCACTAAAGACAGCATTACTTATGAGGCAATCAATCGCGATGAAAGTATGTCAACATCATACATCTTTGCTATTGATATGACTCAAATCCCCATCCCCGCACAACTTGGAGACCTCGTATATATGCTTCCCGGCGCAGATGCAACAGATGCTTCCGCATGGAACTTCTTGCTCCAACTCGCAGAACGTGTTAGCGTATTGACCGAGATCACTGCAGTTATGGACTTCGACGACAATGTAGACGTTGACGTAAGTGGTCTTAACATAATGAATGAGTATTTTGCTCTTACTTCTAAAGATTTCAATGAAGCAACCAATACTCTCACCCTTAAACTTAACTGGGTCGACCAAACTGCTGCAATCGATCCCGCAACTGCAAATCCCCTTTGCATGCTTAAGGGTATCAAAATCACTACCAAAGATGGTGCAATCGAAGCTGCAGGCAATCGTCTCAATGTTGTTAACGCCGGCTCTTTGAGCTACAAGGGTTACCTCAGAGCAAATGCTCTCTACTCCTTTGCATCTAAACCCGAAAACCAAGAAATTTTCGGCTTACATCCCTTCATAAATCCCGATCCTAAATACAATGGTGAATCCGGTGCATGGTTCGGTAGTACATATGCAACCTTCGAAGATTCTTACAACTTGGCTCACGTTATCAAAGATGGCTGGACCATGGAAGAAGGCGGCTATGCTTACTATGTAGAAGGCGAAAAACTCTATGGTTTGAACAAGGTTAACGGATTCTACTATGACTTTGGTGAAACCGGTATCAACAGAGGTCAAACCAAATTCTCCGGTAGATTCTTCGATGAAGAAGCAGGCGTATATCGTTATTCTGACCTTGGTGTTCTCTCCTATGGTTGGAAAGAAATCGACGGTGTATGGAACTACTTTGACAAAACCACTTTGGCTGCTGTTAACGGTAGTCACGTTACCGAAGACAACATCAGATTTAACTTTAAAGATGGTGCAGTACTTTCCGGTACTTGGACAAGAACCAGTGACGGTCGTCGTTATTGGTACGGTCCCAGCTTCTACAGCGATACCTCTCCCGAACCCACTTCTGCAAGACCCTTTGTAATCGACGGCAAAACCTACCTCTTTAACAAGAAGGGTTATATGAAGACCGGTATTGTACGTTACTTCACCGGTTCATATATCAACTCCCAAGCTGAATTCGTTTACTACGATTGCGGCACCGATGGCGTTGCATCCCTTTTGACCGGATTCTACAATGAATACTTCTACCAAGACGGTGTAATGCAAAAGGCATATCAACTCGTCGAATTTGAAGGCAACTATTACTTCATCAATGACTATAATAAACCCTTCAAGAATGGTAGCATTTCTTTGGGTGAAAGATTTACCTCTAAATTTAACTTACCCGAAGGCAGATATCAATTCGACGCAGAAGGTAGAATGGTTATTAACCATGGTGTTGTAGGCGATTATCTCTACCTCAACGGAGTAATGCAAAAAGCATATCAACTCATCTTCTTCGAAGGTGATTACTACTTCGTAAATGACTACAACAAGATTTACAAAAATGCAAGCATCTCCCTTACCGAAAAATTCACTGCTCAATATGGTCTCCCCGCAGGTAGATACACATTTGACGCAGAAGGTAAGATGATCATCAACCACGGTGTTGTAGATGATTATCTCTACATCAACGGTGTAAAACAAAAAGCATATCAACTTATCTTCTTTGAGGGTAACTACTACTTCGTAAATGACTACGATAAGATCATTAAGAATAAGAGTTTCCCCCTCACTGCAAAATTCACTGCCCAATACGGACTCCCCGAAGGCAAATATGAATTCGACGCAGAAGGTAAGATGATCATCAACCACGGTGTTGTAGGTGACTACCTCTACATCAATGGTGTAATGCAAAAAGCATATCAACTTATCGAGTTTGAAGGCAGCTACTA
>JAFVID010000045.1 GCA_017474205.1 Clostridia bacterium
GTGGGGCCTGTGGGTCCGATTTCGCCTGCTTCACCTGTTGCGCCGGTGGGACCTGTGGGTCCAATTGCACCTGCTTCACCTGTTGCACCTGTAGGACCTGTGGGTCCGATTTCACCTGCTTCACCCGTTGCACCGGTGGGACCAGTGGGTCCGGTTGCTCCTGCTTCACCTGTGGCGCCGGTGGGGCCTGTGGGTCCGATTTCGCCTGCTTCACCTGTTGCGCCGGTGGGACCTGTGGGGCCGATTTCACCCGCTTCACCTGTTGCGCCGGTGGGGCCTGTGGGTCCAATTTCTCCTGCTTCACCCGTTGCGCCGGTGGGACCAGTGGGTCCGGTTGCTCCTGCTTCACCCGTTGCGCCGGTGGGACCTGTGGGTCCAATTTCACCTGCTTCACCCGTTGCGCCGGTGGGACCTGTGGGTCCGATTTCGCCCGCTTCACCTGTTGCGCCGGTGGGGCCTGTGGGCCCGGTGGGGCCGACGGGTCCGGTGGGGCCTACTCCGCCACCACTAATTTGGGTAAATTCATCCGACTGACCGGGGATTCCCGAGGGGGAATTTACGTTTACGAGGTAAAGGTACGTATCGTACACTACAAGTTGCCCTGCGTAGTAATTTCTCCCAAATATAAACGGAGCGGGAAAAGCGGGATAGAATACGGGATAAACTCCGTTGTTACATCCGTTGCATCCATTACAACCGCACCCTGATTTTTCACCATTACCCCCGTTATTGCCAAAGCGGTAATGATTCATTCTTGGTTCAAAACAATCACTCATTTTTCTCTCTCCTTTCCTAAATAGGATAGAAAATGTGTGAACAATATTCTTGTTCAATGCCATTATATGAATATAATGATTAGAGTGTTAAATGATTTATACTTATATTTTTGTCGAATAAAAATTTATATTATTTTCCAAAAATCCCTTGACATCCAATGGGATGTGTGGTAAAATACATCCCGTTAAATGAGCCGTGCGGGTGTAGTTCAATGGTAGAACACTAGCCTTCCAAGCTAGATACGTGGGTTCGATTCCCATCACCCGCTCCAAAACCCAACTCTCTTGAAGTTGGCGTTTTTTACTTTTTAGAGAAGTTAATATTTGCGTTTGTAGCTCAGGTGGATAGAGCAACTGCCTTCTAAGCAGTGGGTCCGGGGTTCGAGTCCCTGCAAGCGCGCCATTAAGATGCACTTACATTTGTAGGTGCTTTTTAATTTTTTATTTGATTTTCAATATAAAAAAATGACACCTGATATCAGGTGTCATTTTTTATGATTAATTTTTATTTTGCCAAACCTTCTACCGCTTTAATTACCTTTTCAACCGAGGTGGAATACATTGTCCAGTCCCCTGCACCATTGAGGAGACAGGAATATCTACGGTCGCTGTAGGGATAGAGGGAAATTTTATCGGAATGAGAATGCTTAACGTAATTGAATGTTAAACTCAAAGTCTCATTTTGATTTTTAGCATCGGTTACGTGGGATACGTCTCCTCTTGAGGTCATAGACAACACGTCAACGTACATATTACGGAAACTTTCGGTATTGATAGTTTTACCGTTAAGGGTTACTACCAAATCCTCATTTTCTTCTCCGTGGATAAGGGTGAAATTGTATTTTTTGCCCTTGATATTTACATCTAAGGATTTGATTTCACCTATATCTGCTGCGAAGATTGAATCGTTGGTATAATCAATACTCTTATTATTCACAAAGGGCAAAACATCGGCTGATGCTAAGAAAATGGAGGGATTTCCATTGACCATAACGGGATAGTTACCCTTTGAATCTCCGTCGGCGAATTTATTTCCTACGGTCAAAACATAGGTAACGTTCTTTACCACGTAGGTTACTTTATAGAGAGGATTTGTAAGTCCGTATTTTTGCATTTCTGCTGTGGTGCCCCTCATAGAAAGACAGGACGCGGCACGGAATCCGCCCGAAATGGGAGAAAGCAAGGATGCAATTTTCTCTACGTCAGCACATTGTTTACGGGGTGTGGTCATAAGATACATTGTGGTATAGGGTGGGGTGTTTGCATCTACAACCTTGAATTCGATTTTACCATCGGCGTTTCTACCGCTAATGCTTAAACTATCAAATACGGACAATTCGCCCATAAGGAAGTATTTATCGGGGACCTCTTCACCTAAATCGGTGTAGTAGGTTTCATCTTCGGGGGCGGTAATCAAATCTAACTCAACATAGTGTTTTGCATCTTTAAGATAGAATGCGATATTTTCGTACTGGGTAATATAAATCTTTTCATCCTTTTTAGGTTTGCCCAGCAAATCTTTATCCGAAGTTTCAACCTCTACGGTTACGTAATATTCACCTTTAACAGGAGTTTCACTTCCCACCAAAACGGTAAGTTTTGATCCATCCTTAAAGGTGATAGAGGGGGTTGCTATGGGTTTATCAAAACCGCATTCCTTAAAATAGGTCATACTTCCGTCGGGAAGTTTGGCATTTTTATCCTCTACATATACCGATTTATAGGGCAGACGAAGAAGGTCTTGAACTACAAATTCGGTGTAATCAATATCGAATTTTACGCCCTTCATATCTACGCCCTCTATTGAGGTCATATACCACTCGAGGGTGGTTTTTTCTTCGTCCTCCATAGTTTCGGGGTTCATTTCTACCCTGGTGTAATAATCGGGAGTAAGGCAAAAATTAGTTGCCGTATTATTCACATCTATTCGGCTAATGCCACCGAGGGCAAGACCTTTTTTGTAGCCGTTGGTACCTACAAGTTCAGGATAGGTATCTACATCTTTACTATCGGAAAAGTCGCTCAAATAATGAGAATAGTCATAGATGTATTTTGTTTCTTCGACTGCTTCGGATGATTCATCGGTACTTGTAACACCGTCACTTGGAATCAATTTGAAGATACCCCAAACACCAAAACCTAAGGCGATACAAACCACCAAAGATATAATTATGGTAAGGGTTTGTTTGCTTATTTTACTATTTTTCCGTGGCTTTTCGTAACTATAATCGGGTTTATCGAAGATGGAAGGACAATACTCCTCATCCTTAAACTTATTTTCCGAAGCATCATCTTCATCGGTGGCTAATTCGATTTCTTTGACCACTTCGTTGATGATTACCTCATCTTCTTCGGGAAGGTTATTTTTATTGTTTTCTAAATTATCCATAATTTACTTTCTCTTTCTTATAACGAATACCATTACTGCAAACACTGCCAAAGCAACGGGAACAACCGCCATAAAGATAATATTTACAATGGTTTTGTAGACAGGTGCTTGAGAGATTTTTTCAGCAAAACTCAATTCGTTAATGGTTTTGGGTTCTATGGATATTTGTTCGGTATTATTCTTCGCAAGGGAATTAAACACACCTACTGTGAATGTTGCGTTAGCGTAGGATGAGTTATCCATAACACCTACTGCACTTCCGTAGAAGGGGTCCTTTCCACTAAAGAAGGTATCACCCGATGCAACAAGAATTCTGGATTCTGCATCCTTTGCGGTGTTTACCATTGTGCTTAAAACGGTTATGGGGAAGGGGCCTTTTGCGGCGGCATCCATATCAAACTCTTCTTCCTTGGTACCGATAACGTATTCTACGCTGCCTTCGGCACTCTTAAGAATGGTTTCTACGGTAGCATCGGTGTTTTCATTTATCCTAATTAAACGATACACAGAGGGATAGAAAGGAATATCGGATCCCTCAAGTTTTTCGGTGTATTTGGTATCACCCTTTTCGGCAAAGGTGTATCCATACTGGGTGTCTAAAACGTAGGAATTTTGGATATCTATGCCCCACTCGCTCAAAAACTCTTCCAAACGGGGAAGTTCGGGTTGAGTTGCGGTGGGAAGATAAACGAGGTTTTTGTCTCCTCTATCGAGGAAGGATGCTAACTTGGTAATTTCGGCTTCGGTATAGTCAATAGCAGGGCCGGGGATAATTACAAACTCAACGTCATCGGGAATGTTTTGAGAGGAAAGTTTTTCGATGGTGTTGAATGAAAAATTATTTTTATTGAGAAGTCCTTGAAGGGCGGTGGTATCTACGGTATCGTCGTGTCCACCAATAATTACGGATTTAATTGACTCCGCAGAGGTTACAATGTAGAATGCGGAGGTCATCTCCCCTGCTAATTTAGAACTTGTGAGTTCGTTGTAGTAGGGTTCTTGCAAGTAACCTGCTTGATAATATTGTTGCATTTCTTCATTAGCGGTTACGTTGAATACGTTTGCAGGTTTAAGCACTTGATAACGAGTATATTTTACACCTGTTTCTAAGGTGTGGTCGGCATATACCAAAATATCTCCGTATTCAAAATTCTCATTGGGGAATTTTTCGGTAATATCACGGAAACTTGAAATGGATTGAATGTTTCTATAACTTACGGAAATGTTTTTATTCATTGATTGGAAGGCATCAATGAACACGCCCGTTTGAACTGCATATTTTTTTGTGAGTTCACTTAAAGTACCGTTAACGCAGTCGGTAAGACCTAAACTAAGGGCAAGTTGTGATGCATAATTATCATCGGTAAAATCACTTTTGGGGGCGCAAACAACGATATTTACATCCATTTTAATATTTTTGATGAATTTTTCGTATTCAGCATCCATATCAATAGTGTAATCTCTATTGCTGGTAAGGTCAATTTTAATGGGATATGCATCGGCAACGACGCTGATAATCACGTTAAAAAGAACAACTGCAACAATAAATATCACAGTAAATGCCAAAGATAGGGAACCTTTTTTCAATGCTCTTTTGTTGATTTGTTTCTTTTCTTTCATTTCGTTCCCCTCCTTTATGCGTATCTTTTACGGTCTTGAACACGAATGGTCAAGAACACGAAAATTGCTATTACACTTATGAAAAACACGATATTTGAATAGTCAAGGGTGCCTCTTGTGAAACTATTGTATTTTTCGTAAATAGAGATTTCTGTAACAATCTTGGTGAGCCAATCGCTGTTTATGAACTGGGTGATAAGTTCAACAAGGAGAAGCACAAGTTCTATTGCAAAAGTGATAATTGCTGCTACAACCTGACTTTCGGTAAGGGATGAAACAAACATACCGATTGCGATAAGAGAACATCCGTAAAGAAGTATTCCAAGGAAGTTTCCAAAGAATACCATCCAGTCGGGAGATACGAAAAATGCAATAATTATTTGATATACCACAAGTATTGCAAGGGCAATAGCATAAACAGCAGATGCTGCAAGGAATTTGCCTAAAGCTACAGAGGAAAGGCGGATAGGTGCGGTATATAAAAGTTGGTCGGTTTTTTGTCTTTTTTCTTCACTGAAAAGTCGCATGGTAAGAATGGGGATAATTGCCATAACGATTATGAAGAGGGTGGAGAACATTTCGGAAAGTTCAGAAACACCTGAGGCAAAAATTACACCGAACAAAAGTCCCGAAAAGAAGTAAAACATCATAAGTATTGAGGCACCAATGGGAGAAGTAAAATATGCCCTGAATTCTCTTTTGAATATTGTAAACATTATTCAGTTACCTCACTTTCTTCGGTCTTTTCATCTTCTACAGATTCAATATCGCTTAAATCCACAACCACTTTTTCGTTTTCGAATTGCAAAGTATCCTCTAATTCTTGGGGCATCTCTGCTTCTGCGGTTGTTTCTTTGTTTTCGATAATTTCATCTATTTCTTCCACAGAATCAATTTCATCATCTTTTGTAATTTCGTTGCCTTCTTCGTCGAACTCGGGAATTTCTTCTCCGTTTTTACGGGCTTCGAAAATTCTATTAAGACGTTCGGGGGATTCTTCGGTCATCTTGAGGAAGATATCTTCAAGAGTCATCTTGCGGGTGGTAAGGTCAATAAGAGTCCATTTTTTCGCTACCACTCTTTCAAAGATACCACGACGGATATCTACACCCATTTCGGGTTCGATATGATATTCGGTGGCTTTGCCGAAAAGTCCCATAACCTTAATATTCTTTACACCTTTAACACCTTCGAGGGCTTCTTTGACCTCTCTTGGTGGGCCAATAATTTGGGCTACTACGGTATAATCTTCAGAAAGGGTTTCGGAAAGTTCAGCGGCGGTGCCGTCGGCGATAATATAACCTTGGTTAATAATCATAATTCTTTCACAAACTGCTTGAATTTCGGAAAGGATGTGAGAACTTAAGATTACGGTGTGGTTTCTGCCGAGTTGGGTAATAAGGTTACGGATTTCGATTATTTGCATGGGGTCGAGGCCTACGGTGGGCTCGTCCAAAATAAGCACGTCGGGGTTACCGATAAGGGCTTGAGCAATACCTACACGTTGACGATAACCTTTTGAAAGATTGCGGATAAGACGTTTTTTAACGTTTTCAATCTTTACAAGTTGGCATATCTCGGCAAGATGAGGTCTTTTGGGGAGAGATGTATTTTTAAGATAATATACAAAATCTAAATACTCCTCTACCGTCATATCGAGATAAAGGGGTGGCTGCTCGGGCAAATAGCCAATATGTCTTTTTGCCTCAATGGGATTTTCAAGGATATCGTATCCGTTAATTTTAGCAGTACCCGAAGTGGCAGAAAGATATCCTGTGAGGATATTCATTGTAGTAGATTTACCTGCACCGTTAGGGCCAAGAAAACCTACAACCTCACCGTCGTTAATGGTGAAGGATGCGTTTTTAACTGCTTCGTGGTTACCGTATCTTTTCGTGAGGTTTTTTACCTCTATCATATAGGTCCCTCCAAATTCAAATTCACTGTTTTCGTAATAAAATTACTGCAGATATTTTTGCACAAAACACCGCATTTTATATTCACAGTATATTATAACAATTTTTAGCAAAAAGTCAATGTTTTAATACTATTTAAATGTTAAATATTCTTTAATTCACCCCCTTATTTTTTCACGCATAAAAAATACCGAAACGCCATTTATTCTTACAGCGTTTCGGTATTATATTTTATTAATCTAATTCCACTGCACCGGTGTAGAGTTCGTAATATCTTCCCTTTAGTTCAAGGAGTTGTTCGTGGGTGCCTCTTTCGATGATTTCCCCCTTTTCGAGTACCATAATGGCGTTGGAATTTCGAACGGTGGATAAGCGGTGGGCAATAACAAAGGTGGTTTTGCCCTTCATAAGTCGGTCAAGACCCTTTTCAATGTGTCTTTCGGTTCTTGTATCTACCGAACTGGTTGCCTCGTCAAGCACGAGAATAGGTGTATTTGCCACGGCGGCACGGGCGATATTGAGAAGTTGTCTTTGACCTTGGGAAAGATTTTCGCCGTCCCCTTCTATCATAGTATCGTATCCGTTGGGGAGACGGGTAATGAAGGAATGTGCAGAGGCAAGTTTTGCCGCCTCTTCAACCTCATCATCGGTGGCATCAAGACGTCCGTAACGGATATTTTCTCTAACCGTGCCACTGAAAAGGTGGGTATCTTGCAATACCATTGCAATACTTTCTCTTAAACTATCCCTTTTGATATCTCTAATATCTACACCGTCAATGGTGATACTGCCCTCCCCTGTATCGTAAAAACGGGTGAGCAGGTTGGTGATGGTGGTTTTACCTGCACCTGTTGAACCGACAAAGGCAATTTTTTGACCGGGTTTTGCATAGAGCGAGAGATTTTTAAGGACAATTTTGTCGGGATTATATCCAAAGGTAACGTTGTCGAAGATAACGTGCCCCTTAAAATCGGTGATTTCTACCGCATCGGGTTTATCGGCAGTTTCGGGAAGTTCATCCATTATATCGAATATTCTTTCGGCACCTGCAACGGCGGTAATAATATTGTTATATTGGCTGGATATTTCGTTGATAGGACGTCCAAAATGTCTTGCAAGATTTAAGAATACGGTAAGTCCACCTATGGTAAGTCCAACATTTACGGGAAGGAAACCAAGGGCGATACATCCGCCAAACATAGCGATAATTGCATAGGTTACGTTGTTGATATTTGCCATTATGGGCATCATCATACCCGCAAACATTTGAGCATTTGTGGCGGTATCTCGAAGTTCTTCGTTTCTTTTATAAAACTCTTCAGTTACTCTATCTTCATAGCAGAAGGTTTTAACCACCTTTTGTCCTGCTACGATTTCTTCAATATAACTGTTTACTGCACCAATATTTTTTTGTTGTTTCTTGAAATATTTACTTGACCTTTTTATCATAAACCCTGCAACGATAAAACTTAACGGTGTTAAAACCAGGGTTACAATGGCAAGGGGCCAACAAACACTAAACATCAAAATAAGGGTACCCACAATGGTGATAGCACTTGAAAAAAGACTGGTAATAGAGTGGTTAAGTGCTTCATTCAAGGTATCGACATCATTGGTAAAACGGCTCATAATTTCGCCGTTGGTGTGGGTATCGTAGTATCTTACGGGCAAAGTTTCCAAAGCATCAAACATATCTTTCCTGATTTTGTTGGTGGTGCGTTGGGAAAGATATATCATAAACTTAACCTGCAAAAAGGAGGTAACAAGGGCACCGACATATACCGTAGCCAAAAGTGCAAGATTTTTGAAAAGGGTGGTAAGTCCGCTACTTAAAGCGAGTTCTTTTGCGACATCATCGTTAAGATTTACTGCCTTTGCATATTCTACTGCAGATTTAGTAATTCCATCTACCACGGGTTCCATAAGGGATGTTCCTACGAGTCCTAAAATTGTAGATAAAATTACACATACAAGTCCTGAAATGAGCAATATTTTGTTGTTGCCAACGTATTTAAGTATTCTCACAACCGAGGTTTTAAGATCCTTTGGCTTTTGAATAATGGTGGGGCGCGGACCCGGACCGTGCCCAGGGCCTCTGCCTCTACCTGCGGGAGTAGGTCTTGCGTTTGACATATTAATCCTCCTCCCTTTCCATTTGAGAATAATAGATATCTCTGTATTCTTCGCTGTTTTCCATAAGTTCATCGTGTTTGCCTTGGGCTATGATTTCTCCGTTATCTAAAACCAAAATCTTGTCGGCAGACATAACCGAAGATATTCTTTGGGCGATAATGATTACGGTGGTATCTCTGAAATCTCCATAAAAACTTTCACGAATTTTCGCTTCGGTGGCGGTATCTACCGCACTTGTGGAGTCATCGAGAATAAGAATGGAGGGGTTTTTAAGCATAGCACGGGCGATGCAAAGACGTTGTTTTTGTCCCCCCGATACGTTTACGCCACCTTGTTCGATGTAGGTATCGTATCCTTCGGGGAAGGACATAATAAAATCGTGGGCGCTTGCCGCTTTTGCCGCCGATATTACCTCATCATCGGTGGCATCAAGTTTACCCCAGCGAAGGTTTTCCCATATTGAACCGCTGAAAAGGGTATTGTTTTGAAGCACCATTCCAATAGAATTACGAAGGTCTTTCATATTGTAATCCTTTACGTCCACGTCATCCACATAGATATTACCTTCGGTAACATCGTAAAGTCGGGGAATAAGCTGAACTAATGAGGTTTTACCTGAACCTGTACCGCCTACTATTGCCACAACTTCACCAGGATTTGCGGTAAAGGATATATTGGTAAGTATATTTTCTTTGCTCTCTAAATTATATTTGAAAGACACGTTGCTAAATTCTATTCTACCTGCTTTTACGCTATCTTTAAGAACGAATTCGGGGTCTTTAAGGTCGGGTTCGGTTTCCAATACTTCCCTTACACGCTTAACCGATGCCGCCGCTCTGGTTAAGTTCATAAACACCATTGAAAGCACCATAAGGGACATAAGTATATGGTTAATGTAGTTTACGTATGCGGTTAAATCACCGATTTGCATATTACCAACGGTTACAAGGCGTCCACCAATAGCAAAAATGGCGATAATAGTACCGTTCATAAGAAGTGTCATTAAGGGTCCGTTAAGGATAACAACGTTGATAGCATTGAGGGATGCCTGCATAGCGTTATCGTTATATTTTTTGAACTTTTCTTTTTCAAAGTTTTGTCTAACAAAGGATTTAACAACCCTTACGTTTCTTACCGAAGTTTGAACGTCGGAGTTTAAATCATCCACCGATTTTTGCATCTTTGCAAAGCGGGGGGATGCGGTTTTAAGAATAACTACAAGTCCCACAATCAAAAGAGGAATTGTTACTATCAACACGGTGGAAAGGGTGGGTTTAATAATTACCGCCGCAAAGAAAGAACAGGTAAACATTACGGGGGCTTTCATAAGCATTCTCATACACATAATGGATGTGTTTTGAATAATGGTAAGGTCGTTGGTCATTCGGGTAGTTAATGATGCAACCGAAAAGCCATCGATATTTTTGAAGGAATATGTTTGAACCTTGCGGAACATTCCATCCCTTAAGTTGGCGGCAAATCCTACACCTGCTTTTGAGGCGCATCTTACACTTATGACTGCAAGGATAAACCCAAGGACGGATAGACCTATCATAAGAAGTCCGTAAAGAACAACCTTACTCATATCCCCTGCGCCATTGTTACCGTTGATGCCTTCGTCAACAATTTTTGCCACTACAAGAGGTTGAATAAGTTCGCAAACACAGTCGGCTATCATAAAAAAGCAAGCAAAAAACACTAATGGTTTATATTGCTTTACATACGCTAAAATTGTTTTCACTTCTTACCTCTCCTTTCCTAATCTGCTTGATTATTTAATTCTTCAAGATTTTGTATCATTCTCTCGTAAAAATTCTCTAAAGTTTTAAGTTCTTCATCGCTAAATCCCTTGATCATTTGTTCATCTACAAAACGAAAATTTTCACGACATTTATTTGCCATATCTTTACCCTTTTCGGTGAGGGTGATTTTATTTACTCTAAGGTCATTTTCATCTACGGTTTTGGTAAGCATTCCTGCCTTTTCCATTCGTTTGACCGATACCGCCACCGATGCGGGGGTGTTATGCATCATTTTTGAGAGGTCCTTTTGGGATATTTCTCCGCTTCTTAATAGTGTCATAAGCATAAAGGGTTGTCCGTAATAAAGTCCTAAACGCTCAACCGTTTTATGATGGGCACATCTATGTCTACAAAGAAGTTCTTTAAATAATTTCCCGTTTTTCTTTTCCATATATTCAACCCTTTTCAATAATAAATCGACTAATAGTTAAACGACTAAGAATATTTTATTCATTATGGTTAATCTGTCAACCGATAGCACGCCTTATTTACACTTTGTTCATATTTTAATTGCAAAAACGAATTTTTCTTTACTTTTTGTTTACATCATTATAAAATAAATGACATAAAATAATGATAGTATAGTATTGTGGAATAGTTCACAACACAATTTTTGGGGAGATATATTTGTATGAACGATTTTGAAAATCCAAACGAATTTAATAATATTACCGAGCCATCTTTTACCGAGATGCCTCCAATGGTAGAAAGGTCTTATTCCCCTCAAAATGAATACAGCCCTTTTATAAACGGTTCTGCTTCGGCACATTATGAATCTTATACCACTCCTTCTCAAGCCGAAAACATCAAACGAAAAAATAAAATTACAATGGGTACCGTTTTATTCTCCTCCGCCGTTACTGCAGTTGTTTCAAGTATTCTAACCTGCATAATTGCCCTTTCCTTTGGTGCGGGTGGATTTTCCCTTTTGTTTGGGCATACCTCCAAAAACAACGGTACCTCTCTTTCTAATTCTGAAGGTGAAGGTACTAAAAATATCGTAATAGATGCTACCGCCGAAACTGCCGCAGTTGCTGTTGCAGAAAAGGTTAATCCTTCGGTAGTTGGAATTATGGTTACCTTTGAAAACTATAATTTCTTTTACGGCAATCAAACGGCTCAAAGTCAGGGCTCAGGCATTATTTATAAAGCCGACGGACACATTATCACCAACTATCACGTTATTGAAAACGCCGTAAAAAATAATGGCAAAGTTTCGGTTTATCTTTACAACGATTTAGAGAATGGTATCCCTGCCACCGTTGTAGGATATGATGTTAGCGCCGACTTGGCCGTCATTAAGATTAACAAATCAGGAATAACCCCCATTGAACTTGGTGATTCCGATAAGATCGTTGTTGGTCAAACTGCTATTGCGGTGGGAAATCCCGGTGGGCTTTCCTTCTCGGGTTCAGTTTCTATGGGAATTATCAGCGGACTTAACCGCACCATTCAACTTGAAAGTTCCAGCGAAATCACACTTATTCAAACCGATACCGCCATAAACCCCGGTAACTCCGGTGGTGCTTTGACCGACAGTCAAGGTAAACTCATTGGTGTAAACAGTGCAAAACTTTCAGGAGACGGTTATGAAGGTATGGGATTTGCTATCCCTGTTAACGATATGAAGGAAATTTGCGACAGAATTATCAATCGTCAAAACAGTCCCAAACCTTATCTTGGAATATCCCTTTCAAGTTATTATACCTCTACCCTGCTCAAGCAATATGGATATCCTGCGGGGGTTGTTGTTGACAGTGTTATGGAAGAAAGTCCCGCCGATGATGCAGGTATTGAACGTGGTGATATAATTACCAAGGTTAACGGAAAGGCAGTAACCGATATTGCCTCCTTTACCAGCGAAAAAGATAAATGTAATCCCGGTGAAGTAGCCACCTTAACAATATATAGAGAGGGTACTACCTATGCCGTTAAAATTACGTTAGGTGTTGCAAATAGTTAGTAAGGATTGATAACAGATGCTTAAAGAGGTTGAATTATTTACCGACGGTGCTTGTTCGGGCAACCCCGGTCCCGGGGGTTGGGGTGTTGTGCTTAGGTACAACGATAAAGTAAAAGAATTATCGGGATTTGAAAAGGAAACCACCAACAACCGAATGGAACTCACCGCCGTTATTGAGGGGCTTTCTGCCCTTAAAGAGAAGTGCTGTGTTACCCTTTGTACCGACTCTAAATACGTTGCCGACGGAATAGATAAGGGTTGGGCTCGTTCTTGGCAACAAAACGGTTGGAAAAAGGCGGATAAAAAACCTGCTCTTAATTCAGATTTATGGCAAAAACTTCTCGATCTTTTAGATACTCAAGAAGTTCGAATCGTGTGGGTTAAAGGTCATGCGGGACATCCCGAAAACGAACGTTGCGACCTGCTTGCCGTTGAACAAATAAAATCCAATACTTAAAAATCCCCCTCATCCCATTTGGAATGAGGGGTTTGCTTTATTCAAATATTGTTCCTATATATTTAGGGGAAGTGGGGGGCGAATACTCCCACTCGTTTATGTGGTTTTCGGTTACAAAATATTTTTTTGTGGGGGATGAAAACTCTCCGTCAAAGGCCTCTACAATAATTAGTTTCACCTTCATCTTTTCGGGGATAATATTTTTCACGTACACCGAGCAACGTTGTCCTACTTTTGCCCCCTCCTTAACCTCGGCAAGACCTGCAAGGTTTGGGAATATTTCTACAAAACATCCGTAATCCTCCACCGCACGAATTACTCCCGAAAGGGTCTCCCCTTGTGATATAAGATTGGCGTTTTCTTCCCAGGTGCCGAGGAGTTCTTTATGGCTGAGGTATATTCTTCCGTCATCCACCGCTTTTACCACCGCTTTAATATCCTCACCAACGTAGAATCTATCTTTTGGATGGGATATTCGAGATACCGAAATGCAATCAATAGGAATAAGGGAACAAATTCCGCATCCCACGTCGCAAAAGGCACCAAAGGGCTCATTATGAGTGATTTTTACATCTATTACATCCCCTGCCTTTAGGGTTTTTATGTATTGTTCTTTGCATATCTCTTGGGCTCTTCGTCGGGATAGGTTATATAAAGGTTTTCCCTCCTCGTCGGTGGATATTCCCTCCACGGTAAAACACACGGGTTTGCTGACCCTTGAAATAAGGGCAATATCTCGGGTTAGTCCCTCTTTTATTCCCAATGCACCCTCATCCTTTGGGATAATACCTCTCCCCTTTGGAAGTTCTACAATTAGGTTGTGGTTTGCATCGCAAATAGATACCCGCCACTCTAATATTTTGCCCTCATTCATTGCATACCTCATCCCTGCTTCGGATGATACAAGGGATAGGTTATCCTTTGTATTAAAAAGTTTTCCCTCGGGTAAAAACATTTTCATACGTTACATTTCCTTTCTAAACTCTTACTTTTTTTGTTTCAAGTAATTATATGTTAATATAAGGAATTTAATTCTATTTGCATCGTTTATATGTGAGATTTTATGTTTTTAAGTAAAGTTGTTTATATTTTTAACAATCTCGCCTGTTTTTGTAGAATATTTTTTAAAAATATTGTTATTTTTTTGTCAATCCCCTTGACTAAAGTTTTGTTAAAGAATATAATGAATATGCTCGTTAATTTGGGTAATATTTTTATAATTTTATTTGGAGGTATTTTTACCATGTCAAGAGTATATAACTTTTCCGCAGGTCCCTCTATGCTTAATGAGGGCGTTCTTAAAAAGGCAGCCGAGCAAATGCTCGATTATGAAGGTAGCGGTCAATCCGTTATGGAAATGTCCCACCGCTCCAAAGTGTTCCAATCTATTATTGATGATGCCGAAGCACTTCTTCGCGAAGTTATGAACATCCCCGAAAACTACAAGGTTTTGTTCCTTCAAGGCGGTGCATCTTCCCAATTTGCTATGATTCCTATGAACCTTATGACCAAAAACGGTAAAGCAGACTACATTCTTACCGGTCAATGGGCAACCAAGGCACAAAAAGAAGCCGCTCGTTACGGCGATGCTCGTATTATTGCATCTTCTAAAGATAAGACCTTCTCTTATATTCCCAAAATCACCCGTGAAGACATTAACGCTGATTCCGATTATCTTCACATCTGCGTTAACAACACCATCTACGGCACCAAATACAACTACATCCCCGATTGTGGCGATGTAACCTTGGTTGGTGATATTTCTTCCAACATCGTTTCTGAACCCATCGACGTTTCTAAATTCGGTGTTCTTTATGCAGGTGCTCAAAAGAACCTTGCAGGTGCAGGTCTTACCCTCGTTATTATCCGTGATGACCTTATTGGTAACGCTATGGATATCACCCCCACCATGTTCAACTATGCTACCCACGCCGAAAACGGTTCTATGTTCAATACTCCCCCTTGTTACAATATCTATATTGCCAAATTAGTTCTTGAGTGGATCAAAAACGAGGTTGGCGGTCTTGAAAATATGAAGGCATTCAACCAAAAGAAGGCAGGACTTCTTTACAACTTCCTCGACAACAGCAAACTCTTTAAGGGTACCGTTGTTCCCGAAGACCGTTCACTTATGAACATCCCCTTCATTACCGGCAATGAAGAATTGGATGCTAAGTTTGTTAAAGAATCCACCGCCGCAGGTTTTGTAAATCTTAAGGGACATCGTTCCGTTGGCGGTATGAGAGCTTCTATCTACAATGCTATGCCCATGGAAGGCGTTGAAAAACTTGTTGACTTCATGCAGAAGTTTGAAAAGGAGAATGGCTAATGTTTAACGTTAAATTACTCAATAAAATTTCCGCATCGGGTCTTGATAGATTAGATGCAACCAAATATACCTGTGCAGATGAAATTGAAAACTATGATGCAGTGCTTGTTCGTTCTGCAGCTATGCACGAAATGGAATTTCCTGCATCCCTTAAGGCAATCGCCCGTGCAGGTGCAGGTGTTAACAACATCCCCCTTGATAGATGCTCCGAAGAGGGTATCGTTGTATTCAACACCCCCGGTGCTAACGCTAACGCTGTTAAGGAATTAGTTATTGCAGGTTTGCTTATTAGTTCCCGTAGAGTTATCCCCGCTATTGACTGGGCTAAAACCCTTAAAGGCAACGGCGCTGAAGTTCTTAAGATGGTAGAAAAGGGCAAGAGTGCTTTTGCAGGTCCTGAAATTATGGGCAAAAAGTTAGGTGTTATTGGTCTTGGTGCTATCGGTATTAACGTAGCAAATGCCGCTAACGCTCTTGGTATGACCGTTTACGGTTACGATCCCTTCCTTTCTGTTGATGCTGCTTGGCATCTTGCTGATTCCGTTAAACACTCCACCGACCTTAAAGAAATTTATCAAGAATGTGATTACATCACCGTTCACGTTCCCCTAAATGATGAAACCCGCGGTATGATCAATGCCGAAACCATTGCTACTATGAAGGATGGCGTTCGCATCCTTAACTTCGCCCGTGCCGATTTGGTAAACGACGTTGACCTTATTGCCGCTCTTGAAACCGGCAAGGTTGCAGCATACGTTACCGACTTCCCCACCGATTCTGTTCTTGGTGTTGACGGCGTTATTGCTATCCCCCATCTTGGCGCATCTACCCCCGAATCCGAAGACAACTGTGCAAGTATGGCTGCAGGTGAACTTATTGATTTCCTCGAAAACGGTAATATTGTTAACTCGGTTAATATGCCTGCTATCTCCTGCCCCCGTGCAAAGGGTAGCCGTGTATGTGTTATCCACAAGAACATTCCCAATATGTTAAGTCAAATTTCTGCAATTATCTCTGCCGAAAACATTAACATTGAAAATATGATGAATAAATCTCGCAAAGATTATGCCTACACCATTATTGATGCCACCGAAGGCACCATTCCTGCTGCTGCAGTAGAAAAGGTTGAAGCTATCGACGGCGTTATCCGTGTAAGAGTTATCGACTAATTAAAGATTAAAAAAGTTAATCCCCAAAGTCCAATGGACTTTGGGGATTGTTTTTTGTCTTAATTCTTATTTTGCGTAGTCAACGGCACGGCTTTCGCGGATAACGTTTACCTTAACTTGACCGGGATAATCAAGTTCATTTTCAATCTTCTTAACGATATCACGGGCGGTTAAAATCATTTGATCATCGGAGATAACCTCAGGTTTAACCATAATACGAATTTCGCGGCCTGCTTGAATAGCGTAGGATCCTTTAACTCCGTTGAAGGAGTTAGCGATTTCTTCAAGTTTTTCAAGACGTTTGATGTAGTTTTCGATATTTTCTCTTCTTGCACCGGGACGAGCTGCGGATACAGCGTCGGCGGCCTGAACAAGACAAGCAATAACTGTTTTTGCCTCAACGTCACCGTGGTGGGCGTGGATGGCGTGGATAACTGCATCGGACTCACGATATTTTTTAGCGGCTTCTACACCGAGTTGGATATGAGAACCTTCTACCTCGTGGTCAAGTGCCTTACCTAAGTCATGCAACAAACCTGCACGACGGGCAAGGGTAACGTCTTCTCCCAATTCTGCGGCAAGAAGTCCGCAAATGTAGGATACTTCAAGGGAGTGGTTAAGTATGTTTTGACCGTAACTGGTACGATACTGTAATTTACCAAGCAACTTAACAATTTCCGGATTAATGTTGTGTATTCCTGTTTCCAGAACTGCACGTTCACCCTCTTTTTTAATGGCGGTTTCAACCTCTTTTTGAGCTTTGGCTACCATTTCTTCGATGCGCGCGGGGTGAATACGTCCATCGGCTATCAATTTCTCAAGGGTCAGACGGGCAACCTCTCTGCGAACGGGATCAAAGCAGGAAAGGGTGATTGCTTCCGGTGTATCGTCGATAATAAGGTCAACGCCGGTTGCCGTCTCAAGGGCACGAATGTTTCTGCCTTCACGACCGATGATACGGCCCTTCATATCATCATTGGGCAGGGGTACAACCGAGATGGTTGCTTCGGATGAGTGGTCGGCGGCGCATCTTTGTATGCATACCGACAAAATGTTTCTTGCCTTTTCATCGGCTTCGTCCTTGAAGCGTTGCTCAAACTCGGTGAGACGAAGTGCTTTCTCGTGAGTGAGTTCGGTTTCAAGTTTAGAGAGTAAATGCTCTCTTGCTTGTTCAATGGTGAGGCCACTGATTCTTTCCAGCATTTCAAACTGGCTCTTTTTGATGGATTCAACCTCTTCGAGTTTGTCTTCCACCTCTTTGGTTTTCTTTTGAAGAAGTTCCTCTTTCTTCTCCATGTTTTCAACCTTTTTGTCGAGGGATTCTTCTTTTTGTTGAAGGCGACGTTCTTGACGTTGGATTTCACTTCTGCGTTCACGATTTTCCTTATCGGCTTCGGTGCGCAATCGGTGAATTTCGTCCTTTGCCTCCAACAAAGTTTCCTTCTTCTTGGCTTCGGCATTTTTTATGGCATCGTTAAGGAGACGTTTTGCTTCTTCCTCGGCGGAACCTAAAATACCTTCGGCTTTTCTCTTGCGGTACTGAATTCCGAGAATATATGCAATTATTCCGAAAACCAAACCGCCGGCAGCCGCACCAACAAGAATTAGTGCAATGTTAGGCATGGTTTTACCTCCTATATATATTAACCGCAGTTTCCGACTAAAAGGGTCTCCAAAAAAATCGCACGTCGGTAACGGGCCGCAGCTTCGCCCGAATCAATCGGTTATGACCTTTCGTGGGAACCGCACATAATTACACCACGCTACCATAACCTATTTTATTCTAATACAAAATATTGTATTTGTCAAGAAATTATATATCATTTAACCACAATAATTATGTTTTTGAGTGCAATTTTTGTAAATATGTGTTGCTTTTTTGATAATAATATATTATCATCAAATTATACTACTAATGGGATATCTCCCTACGTTTTAAGGATGTGAAATTATGACTTTGGTAAATAAGATTTCAAGAATTTTATGCCTTCCAAGTACCGACGAAAGATTAAAATTCCAACTTCGTTTTGCTTATCGTTTGTCTAATATTGAGGATGGCAAATTTGATGATTTATTAAATTCGGTATGCAATAAGGTTTTAGAAAAATCAGAAGTTTCGAAGATTATCACTCCCGAAATCACCGAATTTTTTGAAAACGAGCTTGCTCCCATATCCAAAGCAGCCAAGGAATACACACTTCACATGGTATCTCACGCCCATATTGATATGAACTGGCAGTGGGGATATCAGGAAACGGTAAATATCACCCTTGACACCTTCCGCACTATGCTTCGACTTATGGAAGAATATCCCGATTTCACCTTTTCACAGTCTCAGGCATCCGCCTATGAGATTTGTGAAAAACACGATCCTGAACTTTTTGATGCTATTGTTAAGAAGGTTCGTGAGGGTCGCTGGGAGGTTAGTGCATCCACCTGGACTGAAGGGGATAAAAACCTTCCCGCAGGTGAAAGTTTGGTACGACATAATCTTTACACCAAGCAATATATGAAGGAAAAATTCGGTCTTGAGTCTAAAGACCTTTGCTTAGATTTTGAACCCGATACCTTTGGTCATTCCGCATTCGTTCCCGAAATTTGCGAAAAGGGCGAGATTAAATATTACTATCATTGTCGTGGCAAAGAACTTGAATATGCCTACGTTTATAAAGCTCCTTCGGGTGCAAAAATTTTGTGTTATCAAGATCCTTATTTTTACGGAAACGTCATTACAAACGATTATTTCTTCGAAACTGCGCTCTATATGTATGAAAAAAGATGCACAAAGACATCACTTTTCGTTTATGGCGTTGGTGACCACGGTGGCGGTCCTTCAAGACGAGATATCGAAATCATTAAAAGGGTTCAACAATATCCCATCTCCCCCAAGGTTATTTTTAGTAGTTACAAGAACTTCTTTAATGACCTTGAAAAAGATATAGATAAATTCCCTGTTATCGATACCGAAAGAAACTTCGTTTTCACCGGTTGTTATTCTTCTCAATCGGAAATTAAGGCGGGTAACAGAATTTGCGAAGATAGATTATTCACAACCGAAACCCTTTCTGCGGTATCTGGAATCCTTGCCGATACCAAACCCTACACCAATCATTTTGGAGATGCCTGGAAAAAGGTACTTTTTAATCAGTTCCACGATATTCTCCCCGGTTCTTGTGTGAAGGATAGCCGTCATCACGCTCTTGGTGTATATCAAGAAGCTTTAGGCATAATAAACGCCCGTCAATCTAATGCTGTTTTGGCTCTTGCAAACTGCATTGACAGTTCCGCTTATGCCTTTGAAGATGACCTTGCTGCCCACTCGGTGGGTGGAGGTGTTGGATTTGGCAGTCCTCTTGCTAATGCCGATTTCCACACCGTCGCCGAATATGGTCGCGGTAAGACAAGGGTTATCCACGTATTTAACCCCACCGCCTTTGACCGCGATGAGGTTACCGAAATTACTGTTTGGGACTGGAACGGAGACGTATCCCGTCTTGTTTGCGAAAACACGAAGGGGGAAAATCTTCCCTATTCTATGAGAGATCCTGCCGGCGGATATTGGGGCCACTCATTTGTTAGATTCGCAGTTAAGGTATGCGTTCCTGCTTTTGGTGTATCTACCCTGATTGTTAAGGAGGGTGAATGCACCGATATTGCCCCTGTGATGATTGAAATTCCAAACAACATCCACAGAATAGAATATGCTAAACCCTTCGTTTTAGAGAACGATTTGGTTAAGGCGGAATTCGACAGTGATATGTGTATTACATCCTTTGTGGATAAAACTTCGGGCAAGGAATATATAAATGCTCCTGCAGGTTATTTTGAATGTTACGTTGAAAACGGCAACGGACCTATGGCAAGTGCTTGGAGTGAGACATCTCCCATATACACCGAAAATATCAACAAGGTTGGAAACGTTTTCGTTGATCTTAAAAAGATCGCCGAAAAGGGTATTGTATCCCCCACACGCAGTCAAATATCATACACCATAAAATACAAGCAAAATATTATTAACGTAACGGTTACGCTACCCATTGATTCCAGCGTTCTTAAGTACGATATTGAAATGGATTGGCGCGAAGAGGGTGTTCATCTTAAAGAGATTCCCTCCTTTAGAATGTTTGTGCCCCTTGCCTATTCATTCAAGGAGTTTTGGCACGAAGTTCCAATGGGAATTGCAAAACATCCTCAACTTTATCACGATATCCCCGGTCGCACCTTTGCCTTTGCGCCACAGGAAGACAAAGGTATCGCTGTAATGTGTGACGTTCAAGGTGCCTATCGTGGATGGAATGACACCCTTTCGGTTACACTTCTTCGTTCCACCGCCCTACCCGATATTATTCCCGAACACGGTATTCATCATTTCAGAGTTGGCATTGGCATTTTACCCTCTTGTGAAATGGAACTTTACAAGGCGGCTAATTCATTTATTCATCCCCTACCCTTTGCTTCGGTGGTGCCTCACAAGGGTACACTTCCTACCGACGGACAGTTTATGAAGGTGGATGGCAAAGTGATAGTTTCGGGAATTAAATCCCCCGAAAATTCAAAGGGCAAAGAAATGATTATAAGATTTTATAGTTTATCTGACGCCGAGCAAAAAGTGAAGATATCTTTTGCTAAAACTCCTGTTAAAGCGCAACTTGTGAACAGTTTAGAGGTCAATTTGGGCGATCTAATAATTGACGGAAACGACGTTGTTGTTGATGCCCCTGCTCTTAGCATTACTGCTATCAAAGTCGCATTTTAATTGAATATAAAAATTTACGCCCCGCACGAATTGTGCGGGGCGTAGTTTATTTTAGTTTGATATTTACTTTTTCAATACTTTTTTGCACCAGGTACGTTTATTGCATTTGGGGCACTTAAGGTATCGAGTTGTTCCTCTATGCGGTGCATTGAGTGCTTGCATATAGGTAGGTACAATCTCGTAACCGCAATTTTTGCACTTGTAAGCACCCACGCTGACCTCAAGTTTCAAAGCATAGAAGCATGGTATTAAAAATACAATACATATACCGAGAATAGTTACAAGTTGCCATACTCCTTTGGGAATTAAATATGCCGCAACTACAAGACCTCCGAGCAAACCGATGATACTTGCGATCATAATTACCCACATAGCAGACCATATTGTTTTGTTTTTCTTCTCTAATTCTTTTGCCATTTCCAATAGTAGTTGTTCGTTTTTCTCATTATTATTTTCCATATTGATTTTCTCCCCACTTAATAATTCATTTACGTTGATGCAAAGAATATCACAAAGTTCAAGCATAATTGATGGGTCGGGCATTGCTCTGCCTCTTTCCCATTTAGATATTGCTCTATCGGTGATACCCAGTTTTTCTGCCAACTGCATTTGTGTTAAACTTTTATGTTTTCTGCAATCGGCAATAAATTTTCCGATTTTTGTTTGATTCATAGGATACCTCCTTTCGCATACAGTATAATGGCTTTTTCGCATTAAATACACCCACCATTGGTTTAGTGAGGAGAAGTAAACCTA
>JAFVID010000046.1 GCA_017474205.1 Clostridia bacterium
AAAACTTATTAAGGGCAAGAAAATTTTAGTTGTTGATGATGTTATCTCTACCGGTGCTTCTCTTAAGGCAGTTGAACACTTGGTTGAACAGGCAGGTGGTATTGTTGCAGGCAGGGCTTGTGTTCTTGCCGAAGGTGATGCCGCGACGAGAGATGATATTATCTTCCTTAAGGAATTGCCTTTATTTGATAAAAACGGTAATGCTATTTAGTTTTGTGTCCGTTATTTCGTACACTTACTGAACGCATATAGCGCATTGGTACGAATATTTGGACAAGTTCTTTAATATAATTAACTTGTAAACGAAAGAGATTTACACGAAAAATTTATATTAAAGGATGGTGAAGGGAAATATTTTCCCGAATTATGGTTACAGTATTAATGGCATTTTTTTGTTTGTACTTGATGCTTACAAACTAATTTTTAATCGACCTTTTACAGCAAAATTTTTATTTGAAAAATTTTTATTTTTTTTGTATTTTTTACTTGACAAACAGGAATTTTGTGCTATAATAACAAGGTCGTTCTTGAGACCCATTAGCTCAGTCGGTAGAGCACTTGACTTTTAATCAAGGTGTCCGGCGTTCGAATCGCCGATGGGTCACCAAAAAAAGCACTTGCAGTTGCAAGTGCTTTTCTTTTATAAATTATATTTTAAAATGCAGGTTCCCTTTCGGGTGCCTGTATTTTTTTATTGCATTTTTATCAATAATATGGTATACTTAACTTGCCAAACATAATTTAATAAATTCATCCGATTAGGCATAGTGTTTTTTTATGTAAAAAACGCAATGCTCATTTTCACATTATGCTTTTTTGGATGATGAGGAATTATGTTTGGCGACAGTTGAGCTACGTGTTTTTTGGTGCGTAGCTTCGGCTGCGCACTTTTTTATTTTAGGAGGAAAACAAAATGGAACAACAAAAAACAAAACAAGAACAAGAATACGCACCAAATGGAAAACCTATCGTATACGAAATAAGTGGTAAAGATGCAGAATACCACTTTTTGTATAAAATAGGTATTTGGGCAATTGTTATTATCTTTATTTTCTCACTGCTTATGTGGTTGGGTACTGGCGATTGGGAAGCCCTCATTTTCAATGTTTTCGGTCTTATTATTGGTATACCAGGTATAATTACTGGCAAAAAGAAATGTAATGTAGTTTACCGATTAACAGAAGAAAAAAAGAAAAAAAGAAAATTCGCGATTATTTTTTGTATAATACTTTTTACTATTAGTTTTATAATTTACTTAATAAGCGGAGGTTCTTCTGATAGTGAATGGAGTCGATTAAGTGATAAAGAAAAAGATGATGTTAGATCTGCTGTATCATTTTATGAGGCAGTAAAAGATGCTGCAGACGATTATAGATAAATTTTGTAACTCTTATCCCCTACACACATACAATGTTGTGTGGGGGTGTTTTTATGTCTGATAATAAAAGTATACATATTATTGGTATTGGTGGGGCGGGGATGTCCGCTCTTGCTGACTACTTTATGGATGACGGGTACCTTATATCCGGCTCCGACTGTAACCACAGTGATAACACAAAAAGGTTAAGAGAAAGTGGAGTGAAAATATATCATAGGCACGATTTTAACAACATTGGAAATCCCGATTTTGTTATTTATTCTGCCGCTATAATGGATAACAATATGGAACTTAAATATGCAAAAGAGAATCATTCTACACTTACCCGTGCGGATGCGATAAACTTAATATCCCATCAACACGAGAACGTTATTGGGGTATCGGGTACACACGGGAAAACAACCACAACAGCGATGATATCATACGTTCTTATAAACGCAGGAATTAACCCTTCTGTATTGCTTGGTGGGAAAATACCGAGCAAAAACAAAAACGGCATTAAAGGGGAAAATATCCTTGTTTGCGAGGCATGTGAGTTTGCAAAAACTTTTCTTGAGATGAAACGTGATATATCGGTCATTCTCAACATTGATGAGGATCACCTTGAATACTACAAGACGATGGATAATCTGCAAAACGCCTTTTCAGAATTTACATCTGAATCGCAGATTTGTTTTTGCTTTGGTGATGACAAACGATGTATTGATGCAGGAAGTAATGCGAAAAAGTATATCACCTTTGGATACGGTGATAATAACGATTGGTATCCGTTAAATGTTACTAAAAAACAAGGTAAATGGGAATTTGACGTTAATCATAATGGAGAATTTTATTGTCATATATCCCTTAACATTCCAGGTAAACACAACATACTAAATGCACTTGCCACTATTGCGGTGTGTGATTATTTAGGAATTCGTAGTGATGAAATTTGCAAACACATAAATTCATTTAGCGGTGTTGCCCGTAGGTTTGAGATTATAGGGCAAAAAAACGGTATTACGATTGCGGATGACTATGCTCATCATCCCACAGAGATTGAAGCCCTTGCACTATCTGCAAAAGATATGGGATACAAAAAAGTTACCGCAATATTTCAGCCCTTTACCTTTTCGAGAACTCATCTTCTAAAGGATGAGTTTATAAGGGTATTATCGATATTTGACCGAGCGATTATTACCGACATTATGGGGTCAAGGGAGATAAACACCTACGGAATATCTTCAAAGGATTTATGCGATAAAAATGATAAGTTTATCTACTGTCCAACATTTGAAGAGGCAAAGGATTATATATTAAAAACTGTGGATAATGGAGAACTTATCATATCTATTGGATGCGGTGATATTTACAAATGCGGTAGAATGATTTTTGAAAGTTTATAAATATAAAAACGCTTTGCTGGGAATACATCCCGCCAAAGCGTTTTTGTTATTATTTTAATTCAATTATATCCTTAAAAAGTGCGGTATGAACGGGGGTAACCCTTCTATCTTCGTGCATTGATCCAAAGTACCAATGTTTGAATTTGCACTCGCGGTTAAGTTTTTCAAAATATCCGTTGAGTTTGTTTACTCTATCGGGCTCACCTGAACGAAGTAATAAGGTGCTTTTTACAAGGGATGGTGGTTCGTGGGTGATGATATAATCGACTTCACATCCGTTTTCATCCATAGCAGATGCACCCTCTTCCATTTCTTCGGGGGTAGGCATTTCATCCTTCCACCAAGTTTCGTGTTCGACCCTCATATCACGGTCTAAACTTTCACCGCCACCGAAGGTAAATATCTTTTTACCCTCAATATTAAACACTTGGCCTCTCATAAGATGTAAGAGATTATCTGAAATACGATGGACTTTACCGCCCTTCCAAACGGTCATACGACTATTATTTATTAAGTCATAGTTTTCGTGGGTACCGTCAATAAATACTATTTGATATTTTCGAGTGCCAAGAAATTCAAGGAATTTCTTTTCCTTTGCACTTCCATCCCACACAAAACCGAAATCACCACAAATTATGAGGGTATCCCCTTCTTTAAGTTTTTTTAAGGCACGATCGGAAAATCTATCCTCTTGACCGTGCATATCACCGGTAATATATATCATATTTCTCACCAATTTTCTATTTACTTTTGCAAGGTTTACTGTTATAATAATTCTATTGTAACACAAAATGAGGAAATATGCTATGAAAAAATTTATTATTTGCGTAATTTGTTTAATTTTATTATTATCTACTATATGTTTAATCCCCGCAAGTGCTTATACTTTACCTGCAGATATGACCCTTTTTGGTAACGCCATATTGTTAAAAAACATTGAAACTAATATGGTTGTTTATGAGAAAAATATTGATCAACAAATATATCCTGCATCTATTACTAAACTTATGACCGCTTTGGTTGTTATGGATAAGGTTAAGGACATAAATGAAATTGTTACCTGTGGTGAAAACGTTGAAAAAGATCTCCTTGGCACCGATGCATCGATTATGTTTTTAAAACCCGGTGAACAAATCCCCGTAAAGGAACTTCTTTATGGTCTTCTTGTTAGTTCGGGTTGTGATGCCGCCAACGTTCTTGCTGAACACGTTTCGGGTAGTGTATATTCCTTTGTTGAAGAAATGAATAACATGGCAAAAAAACTCGGTATGGCGAATACTAATTTTATGAACGCCCACGGTCTTCACGATGATAATCATTATACCACCGTTAGAGATTTAGAAAAACTTGGTATGGCTGTTATTCAAAACGAAACTTTGGTGGAAATATGCGGTACTTCAAGATATACAGTCCCCCCTACCAATATGACCGACAACAGATATTTATCTACCACCAACCAAATGTTAGACTCAAGTACAAGCAATTATTATAAACGAATTAGAGGTCTTAAAACCGGATTTACTGATGAAGCTGGTAGGTGCTTGATGTCTTATGCCGTAAACGAAGATAAGGGTCAATCTTATCTTTGTATCGTTATGGGTTGTGCTCCCGAAGATGGAAACGGCAAATATGTTAGAAACGAATTTAAAGATACATATAATCTTCTTTATTGGGCTTATACTGACTTTGATTACGTAACCGTTGCTAAAAAAGATTTTCCCACCGCAGAGGTCAACGTAAAACTTTGTAAAGATCGAGATTTTGTACTTGCAGTTACCGCTAAGGATTTATCCGCAATTATTCCAAAAGATTCTTTATCTTCGGTTATTTTAGAACCACATCTTGGTAGCACCGAAATAGATGCCCCCATTAACAAGGGTGATTATTTAGGATATGCTATTGTATACTGTGCAGGTGTTGAATTAGGTCGAGTTGACTTGGTTGCCTCGGAAACTTGCAAAAGAAGTTTCGTTATGCTTATTACCGAAAGTGTTAAAAATTTTTTCTTGCACCCTGTTACACTTATTATTTTGGGACTTTTAATTATAACACTTGGGATATTTATTTTCCTTAACGTTAGAGAAAATATTATTAGAGCACGTATGTATGATGAAAAAATAAAACAAAGAGATAACGACAAAAATGGCAGGTGGTAAAAAGTGAACAGTTCCTTTTTTGCAATGTTGTTTCGAATGAAATACATAGACCGTTGGGCTTTAATGCGTAACACAAGAAGCGAGAATTTAAGTGAACATTCTCTCGAAACCGCAATGATTGCCCACGCATTATCTATTATTCGCAACAAACGATTTGGTGGTAATGTTAATCCCGACAGAGCCACTACACTCGCTTTATTTCACGACTGCAGTGAAATTATTACGGGTGATTTACCCACCCCTATTAAATACCATAACGAGCAAATGAAATTAGAGTATAAAAAAATCGAATGTGAAGCAAACAAACGCCTTATTTCACTTTTGCCCGACGATTTAAAAGAGGAATACTCCTCAATATTTAACAAATGCGAAGATGATTTAGAACTATGGCCTCTTATTAAGGCGGCAGATAAACTCACCGCACTTATAAAATGCATTGAAGAACGAAATATGGGCAACAAGGAATTTATATCCGCCGAAAAATCATCTCTCAAAGCGTTGAAAGATATGAATATTCCCGAAGTAGATGTATTTATTGAAGAGTTTTTACCCGCATTTGAACTTACAATTGATGAACAAGCATAATTTTAAGGAGTGATATTAAATGTCTATAGCCGATAAAATTTTAATTGATAATCTTAAGGACATTATGACAAACGGTTTTTCCGATAAAGATTTGGATGTACGTCCCCGTTGGGAAGACGGCACCCCTGCTCATACCATTAAAAAATTTGGTTTAGTTAATCGTTATGACCTTTCTAAAGAATTTCCTATTATCACCCTTAGAAAGACAAATCTCACCGCTGCAATTGACGAACTTTTATGGATTTGGCAAAAGAAATCAAACAACGTTAACGACCTTAACAGTCACATTTGGGATAGTTGGGCTGACGAAACCGGTTCTATTGGTAAAGCATACGGTTATCAATTAGGTGTTAAACACAAGTATAAAGAAGGGGAATTTGATCAAGTTGATCGTATTCTCTTTGATCTTAAAAATAATCCTCAATCCCGTAGAATAATGTCTAACATCTATACCCACGCCGACCTTAACGAAATGAACTTATATCCTTGTGCTTACAGCATGACATTTAACGTTAGCGGTGATACACTGAACGCTATTCTTAATCAACGTTCACAAGATATGCTTACTGCAAACAACTGGAACGTTTGTCAATACGCTGTGCTTGTTAAAATGATGGCTCAAGTATCGGGACTTAAAGCAGGGGAACTTGTTCACGTCATTGCCGATGCACACATCTATGATCGTCATATTCCCCTTGTGGAAGAAATGATTGCTAATCCCACCTATGATGCTCCCGAATTTATTATGGATACATCTATTGATGATTTCTATAAGTTCACTGTGGATAGTTTCAAACTTGAAAATTATGAGTTTAGCAAACTTTCTTCAAAAGTTCCTGTTGCAATATAAATCTATACAGTAAAAGACCTGCCGTGTGGCAGGTCTTTTTTTATATTACTTATGATATTTTGAACCATTTATAATAGAAAATCCACGATAGATTTGTTCGGTAAGCATCACCCTAAAGAGTTGATGTGGGAAGGTCATATTTGATAATGACAAACGGAAGTCCGCTCTATTTTTCACGCGGTTAGAGAGTCCAAAAGAACTACCGATAATAAAAACAAGGTTAGATTTACCATCCACTGCAGAGCGCTCTATCATTTCGGCAAACTTTTCTGATGTTACACCCTTGCCCTCAATACAAAGGGCAAAAACATAAGCACTTTCGGGAATTTTAGAGAGAATTACATCCGCCTCATTTTCTAAACAAGCATCTATCTCCTTTTGAGATGGATTTTGAGATAGTTTTGCCTCACTTAATTCAAGAATATTAAATTTGCAATAGGCAGATAATCGTTTTGAATATTCACTTAAAGCATCTTTAAGATATTGTTCCTTTAGTTTTCCAACACAAATGATAGTAACGTTTTGCAAAATACCACCTCTAAAATCTTATCATTGGATTAAACTCAACACCTGCGGCATTTATAATATAATCGACATCTTTTTTTGCACCGCAATTTTCAAGTTCTGTGGTAGATGCTCTTAACGCCATAAAAGGTGTGTTATTTTCTCTACTTAAGTGGGCAAGAATAATTCGGGTTGTACCATTTTTAACAAGATTGGGTAATTCTCTTGAACAATCAACGTTGGAAAGATGCCCTCCTACTCCTAAAATACGTCTTTTAAGATGTTCGGGATAAATGATATTGGCTTTAAGCATATTTACATCGTGATTAGATTCAAGCACCACTAAATCACAACCATATATACCATTTCGCACTGTATCACTTACGTATCCAAGGTCGGTACAAACTGCAATTTTACGATCATCGGAAAGTTCTATTCTGTATCCGCAACTATCGGCTGAGTCGTGACTTGTGTGGAAGGATGACACCTTAAAATCATCAAGTTCAACACTATTTTCCATAGAAAAGGCATTAAAATCTCCGTTTAAGTGTCCACCAACCTCCAACTCTTCTAAAGTTAGCGAAGTAGCATATACATCAATATTATTCTTTTTTGCAAAAACACGAAGGCCTTTAATATGGTCGGTATGTTCGTGGGTAATAAATATTGCTTTAATACTTTTTGGGTCAATATCTAACTCATTAAGTCGGTCATTTATACGTTTAGCGGAAACACCAACATCAACAAGTATTCCACTACTGTTTGTGCCAATATATGTAGCATTCCCTTGACTTCCGCTAAATAGTTGACATACTCTTGCCAATTGAATTCATCCTTATAAAAGTTTTTGTTTTTCTACTTCACTAACGTTTAATTTAAGAAGTTTAGATACACCTTTTTCTTGCATCGTTACACCATAAAGTATATCCGCTTCTTCCATTGTACCTCTACGATGGGTAACAACGATAAATTGGGTATTATCGCACATTTTTCTCATATATGATGCGAAACGGTCAACGTTAACGTCATCAAGTGCGGTTTCAACCTCGTCAAGCATACAGAAAGGTGGTGGAGATACCTTCATCATAGCGAAGTATATTGCAAGGGCTACAAGAGATTTTTCACCACCGGAAAGTTGCTCAATACTTGATATTTTCTTACCGGGAGGTTGAACCTTAATTTCAATACCTGAATTAAGAACGTCTAATGGTTCGGAAAGAAGAAGTTCAGCATCACCGCCACCAAAAAGTTCAACAAAGGTGGTAGTGAAGTAACCGTTAATCTCCTTAAACTTCTCAATAAATGCAGTTTGCATATTTGAGGTGAGTTCATAAATAAGGTTTTCAAGTTCTTTCTTAGCAGTTTCTACGTCATCAAGTTGGGTTTTCATAAACTCGTAACGTTCACTGACTTCGGCATACTCTTCAATAGCGGCAACGTTGACGTTACCTAAAGCTCGAATCTTACCTTTAAGTTCGTGTAGACGTTTATTCGCAGCAGGAACATCATCAATTTTAATATCTAATGCTTCGGCTCCGGATTTGGTAAGTTCATACTTATCAAAGAGTTTAGATATAATATCATCATACTCTTTGGTCATACCATCGCGACGTTCGTCAAGACGAACCTTCTCACCGCTCAACGTTTCGCGTTTAGAGGAAAGTTCACGTTCTTCGTTGGTGAGGGTTGACGTAAGTTCTTCTATTTGATTACGACGGGCTATTCCGCTTTCAACACTCTTACGTTTTTCTTCTGCACGAGTTCTCATATCTTCAGCAGATTTCTTAAGCTCTTCAATGTTATTACGTTCTTTATCGACGTTCATTTGAAGAAGTTGACGTTCTGCTTCAAGTTGACTAAGACGTCCTGCAGGACCTGATTTTTGAATTTCTAAATCTTTAATAGTTGCATTAAATGCCTCGATTTCCTTTTCAAGACCTAAAATTTCCATACGAACGGAAGCATTCTTTTCGGTTAGAGATTCCCTTTCGGTAGAAAGTCCATCTTTACCGCCTGAAATCTCGATAAGTTGTTCCTCGAGTTGTGAAGAAATCTTTTTAAGTTCTTCTACACTGTTTTGACATTTAATCACAGTTTGATTTAATTCTTCAATTCTTGCTGTAGAATTGTTTTGTTCAGCAAGATAATCATCATAGTCCTTTTGTTCATAAGCAAGTCGAGAATCAACACGCTTAAGTTCTGCGAGAACCATAATTTTATCTTCATTTGCGGTTGCAACTTCGGACTTTAATGCCTCGATTTCAGCATTACGGGTTGCAAGATCTGACTTCGCTTTATTATATCTTTCATTTGCATCTTTGGCATTTTCAAGGGCATTTTGTGCTCTTTGCTCAAGTCGATCAATCTCATCTTTGCGACTAAGAACACCTGTGGCACGGTTAAATGAACCACCGGTTAAAGAACCGCCGGTATTTACCACCTGACCATCCAAGGTAACAATTTTGAATTTATACGAATATTTTTTTGCAATCGCTACTGCATTATCGAGGGTATCAGCAACTACAATTTTACCAAGAAGAGAGGATAAAATGTTACGATATTTCTTATCTACCTTAACGAGTTTATCGGCAATACCGATAAATCCTAAACAATCATCAAGTCCTTTTTCATTAAACTCTCGGGGTTTAACAGTATTTACCGGTGAGAAAGTTACACGACCACCATTTTCACGTTTAAGATAACTAATGGCACGTTTGGCATCCTCTTCGGTTTCGGTAACAACGTTTATTGCACCGCCTGCAAGGGCAACCTCAATGGCAATTGAATACTCTTTTTCTACGGTCATAAGACGAGAAACGGGACCGCAGATACCTTTAAGCATTCCCCTTTCGCTTTCCTTCATAACGTTTTTAACCGCGTTGGGGAAGCCATCAAGAGAGTTTTCTAAATCCCTCATAAGTTTTGCGCGATTTATAAACTCTTGATGTTCAAGGTTGAATTTTTCATATTCGGCTTTAAGATTTTCCGCCTTATCCTCCGCTGATTTGATGAGAAGCATCATTCCTTTTACGGAATTTTCACATTCGTTCACCTTTTCATCGCATCGGGTTAAATCTTTAAGAAGTTCCTCTTTTTCGGCGGTAAGACTTTCTACCTCTTCCCTCTTTGCCTCGATTGCATCGGCAATATTTTCCGCTCTTGAAGAGATTTCTTGAATAGAAGAATCGGCTGAAACCGACATAAGTTCAAGTTCGGAAATTTTTCTTGCGTTTTCTAAAATATCTCTATTTAATTGTTGTTCTTTATCGGAAAAATCAGAGGTTCTTGAAAGAAGTTCTTCAAGTTGAAGAGATGATTTTTCAAGTTCATCCTTAAGCACTGCAATAACCTTTAATTTTTCTTCTATTGCCATATTTTGATCGGCAATTTTTTGATCTATCAAGGCATCACCTTGAGACTCTTCGCTAAGCTGCTCTTCAATACGTCGGATGCTTTCTTCGTTATGGAAAATATTATTTTCGCAAACCGCAATTTGACCGTCAAGGCGAAGGGCTGTTTCATCCATTTCCGAGGCGGTACGGCGTTCGTTATCCATAGATACCGTCATACGACGGGCTTCTTCGGACATATCGTTAAGTTGATTTATTATTTCTTCTATTCGACTATTTACCTCATTATATTGGGCGGTAATAAGATCAATTTTATATTCTTGATCTTTAAGTTTTTCTTTATGATTATCTAAAGATCCAAGCCACAAACCGATTTCAAGATTTTTTTCTTCACCTGAATATTCAATAAACTTCTTTGCCTTTTTACTTTGTTCGGCAAGAGGACCAACACGTTCCTCAAGTTCCCCCATAATATCTCTTAAACGAATGAGATTATCTTCTGCAGAATTAAGACGACGCTCTGCTTCTTGCTTACGATAACGAAAACGAGATATTCCCGCTGCCTCTTCAAACATATCGCGACGTTCATCGGAACGACGACCTACAATATCGCTGATTTTACCCTGACCGATCATTGAATAACCGTCTCGACCAAGACCTGTATCCATAAAAAGTTCATTAACGTCTTTAAGACGAACAGTGGCATGGTTAATTTGATATTCGCTTTCTCCCGAACGGAAATATCTACGGGTAATAAACACTTCATCGCTATCGCAATTAAGTGCTCTATCGGTATTATCAAGGCACAAGGTTACCTGTGCCATTCCCTGTGGTTTGCGGGCGGAGGTACCGTTAAATACAACGTCTTCGCTCTTTTCACCACGAAGTTGTTTATTGGATTGTTCACCAAGAACCCAACGAATAGCATCGGAGATATTACTCTTACCGCTTCCGTTAGGGCCAACAACACCGGTTATTCCTTTTTCAAATTTTAGTAGGGTTTTATCGGGGAACGATTTAAACCCTTGGGCTTCAAGAGATTTTAAAAACATTTATTTTCTCTCCCATTCATATTTTCACACAAAAGATTGGAATATCATCTTTACCTTTTACGTTTGTTTTATATCCAAGTTCGTTAAGTTTAGATATGTTACTTTTGTTATTACCTATCATTTTAGATATACTTTTTGTATTTACAAACAAGGTAACTT
>JAFVID010000047.1 GCA_017474205.1 Clostridia bacterium
CCCCGGTATATTTGTAATGGATATTACCAAGATCAACCCCGACAACCAATCTTACTGCAACAGCACCATCTGCAACCAATTGGCTCTATACGTCACATTATACTCTCCGTTGCAAATGGCTGCCGACCTCCCCGAACACTACGAGATGTACATGGACGCTTTCCAATTTATCAAAGACGTAGCTGTTGACTGGGACGACTCTCGATACCTCGCCGCCGAGCCCGGACAATACATCCTTGCCGCTCGCAAAGAGAAAGGTGCCGAAAATTGGTTCGTAGGTGCTGTTACAAACGAAGAGCAACGCACGTTGGAGGTCAACTTCGACTTCCTCGACAACAACAAACGATATGTTGCAACACTCTACGCCGACGGCAAAGATGCCGATTACGCCACAAACCCCGACTCGTACAAGATTACAACAGGTATCGTTACAAGCAAGTCGAGCATCAAGGTTAAGATGGCTCGCGGTGGTGGTTTTGCCATCAGCATCCGACCCGCTACCAATGCCGACAAAAAACTAAAAAACCTCAAATAAATCAACAACTTAGCATCATTTATTTAGGATGGTTTCAACCGAGACCATCCTATTTTTTACGCCCACCCGAAAGGTTAATTTATATTAAACCTCTCACAATTCACACTCCATTCCTTTTTTATCTTCATTATAATCACTATTTTTGCGTTATAAATGTAAAGATGTATAGATATGAAAACAAAAGTTACAACTATCAAAAGTAATTCTCAAAAGACTACTGATTTCTGTAACTTTCTTCGAGATTTGAAACAGGAAAAAGTAGAATCGCTTAAGCAAACAAAGAAGTGTACCGTAACAATGAACATATAATAAATGAATATTTCATTTGACCTAAATACCGATAAGGGCGACCACTTAAGAGTCGCCCTTAGTGTTTTTGCTAAAAACATATTACCCGACTCGGTAATTGAACATATCAATCAGATTAACATTTACGATGTTGTATTAGAACGCATAAGTGGCATCAATCCTATTTCCATTAGTTCTCTCACTAAGATTGCTAATTTTTTATTCAACTTCCTGAGCGAAAACCCCAATGCAATACTATATTTTTTCTGCGACGACAAAAACAATATAGAATTTAACAAAAACAACAAGCCGCATCTTTTACCACAGGAATATCGAAGTAAAATCTTTTCAATATTATTTGAGAGAATCTGCAAGAAAGAATCTATAAGCAACTTCACGAATATGCCTATACACATCGAAACCCCCGAAACTACATTTATTATTCATCTCATATACCCCGATTCGCACGAAGAAATTGCATCAGTATTGATTAATGAATTAAAGAGCTTGGCTGAAAAATAATGCCTCTCACCATTAAATCATAAATCTAAATCATCAAAAAGAGAATAGATTTAACTAACTTAGCAACCAAAAATATAACAAATAATCCAAACAATCTAAATTCCCTATGAGTACCGAAAAACGTGCCTCTTTTGGAGGCAAACTCAGTGCCATTCTCGTTGCCGCCGGTAGTGCTATCGGATTGGGCAGTATATGGCGTTTCCCCTACCTCGCCGGCGAAAATGGCGGTGCGGCATTCCTCCTTGTTTATC
>JAFVID010000048.1 GCA_017474205.1 Clostridia bacterium
AGTTGATATCGGTAGAAAACACGCCGGTTACGTTCCTTATGATGAATATTCTTATGATTCTTCTGCTAATCCCAAGGATGAAGTTAAGGTTGGAGATATCCTCGATCTTATCGTAATGCGTACAAATGACCAAGAAGGTACTGTAATGCTTTCTAAAAAGCGTTATGATTCTGTTCGCATCTGGGATGAAATTTATGATGCAGTTGGCACCGATACTCAATTTGAAGGTAAGGTTAAAGAGGCCGTTAAGGGCGGTATTATTGTTATGAGCCGCGGAGTTCGTGTATTCATTCCCGCTTCCCTTGCAACCGAAAGCCGTGAACAATCCACCGAAGAATTGGTTGGTACCACCGTTAACTTCCGCATCATTGAAGCTACACGTGGCAACCGTCGTCGCATTGTTGGTGCTATCCGTGCACCCCGTGAACGTCGTCAACCCGTTGATACCTCTGCTTTCTGGGCAGAAATCGAAGATGGCAAAATCTACACCGGTAAAGTTAAATCCCTTACCTCTTATGGTGCATTCGTTGACCTCGGTGGCGTAGATGGTATGGTTCACATTTCTGAGCTTTCTTGGAAACGCATTAAACATCCTTCTGAAATTGTTAATGTTGACGATGTTATCGAAGTATTTGTTAAATCCTTCGATGCAGAAAAGAAAAAGGTTTCCCTTGGCTACAAAAAGCAAGAAGATAATCCTTGGAACGTATTCCTTCGTGATTACAAAGTTGACGATGTTATTGACGTTAAGATTGTTAGCATTACCGCTTACGGTGCATTTGCAAACATCATTGATGGTGTTGATGGACTTATCCACATCTCTCAAATTGCTCACGAAAGAATTGCTAAACCCCAAGATGTTCTTTCTGTTGGTCAAACCGTTCAAGTTAAGATTACTCAAATTGATCTTGACAAGAAACGCATCAGTCTTTCTATTAAAGAATTGATTGAAAAACCCGCTGAAGAAGCAGCACCCGAAGTTGTTGAAGAAGCTCCCGTTGAAGCTCCTGTTGAGGAAGCAACCGAAGCTACTGCTGAATAATTAATTTAACACAAAATATCCGTCGAATTTCGGCGGATATTTTTTTATTTTATCGGTTATTCACTTGCATTGACTAGCATTATATGTTATAATCTTAAGATAATTTTTATAAAAAAATATAATTTATCGCTTTATCACGCTAATATACTACTTGACTAATGCGATAGAGTGTGTTATAATATTAAAAAATAAATTGAAAATAATGCTTTCTCATAGAAAAAGGAGTTATTTTAATGGATAATAAAATGCAGTATTTAACCAAGGGCGAACAGGTTAATATGAAGTTACGCCTTCTTTATGAACAATTTGGTTATAAAAAATATCGTATGAATAAATTTGAGGAATATTCTTTCTATATCAACAATAAGAACTTTCTTGAAAGTGATAGAATTATCACCTTTACCGACCTTGACGGTAAACTTATTGCACTTAAACCCGACGTTACTTTAAGTATTGCAAAAAATACTAAAGCAACCGCTACTCAAAATGAACGACTATATTATAACGAAAACGTTTTCCGTGTTAGTGGTATGGAGTTTAAAGAGCTAAACCAAACAGGTGTTGAATTTATTGGTCATATTGATCTTTATAATACCCTTGAGGTTGTTAATCTTGCTCTTTCAAGTTTGGCTATCATTGATGACAATTACATTCTTTCGATTTCCCATATGGGATTTATCTCTTCTATTTTTGATGAAATGAATCTCTCCTACTCCGCCAAGAGAAAAATCGCTGATTGTCTTAAACAAAAACGCGCTCACGATATTGACTCTATTGCATCGAAATATGGAATTAGCGAAGAAAATGTTTCTCGACTTAAAAATTTAGTGGCAATAAGCGGAGAATTATCTTCTTCTATTGCAAAGGCGGAAGAAATCGCCGTTACAGATGCAGAAAAGGATGCTGTTAGTGAACTAAAAGCCATATCAAAATGCTTTGAAAATACTAACTTTGCAAACAAAATTAGACTTGATTTTTCCACCGTTAGCAATACTGATTATTACAACGGCATTATGTTCGAAGGTTATATTGAAGGGGTTGCACGTTCGGTTATTACCGGCGGTAGATACGATTATCTCATTCAAAAAATGGGTAAATCCGACTTAGAAGCAATGGGATTCGCAGTTAACTTTTATACTTTGGATAGATTCTTCAAACCTGCCGATAAGAATGAAAAACCTGTGCTTGTTTTATTTGATGATAACACCGATAATATTGCCTTATTTTGCAAGGTTAAAAGACTTGAAGCATCAGGTAAAAAAGTGCTTGTTGAAAAAGACAAGCCCGAAAACATCGATTACGATGAGATTATTGATATGAAAGGGGGCTTTTAATATGATAAATATTGCACTTCCAAAGGGACGTTTAGGCAAAAAATGTTATGAACTTTTTGCTAAACACGGTTACGTTTGCAAGAATATGGAAGAGGATAACCGAAAACTCGCTTTTGAAAACGACGAAAAGACGGTCAGATATTTACTTATTAAACCCTCCGACGTTGCAATCTACGTAGAACACGGTGCTGCTGATATTGGTATTGTTGGTAAAGACACCCTACTTGAAACCTCTCCCGACATATTTGAACTGCAAGACCTTGATATGGGTAAATGTCGTATGTGCGTTTGTGCTAAAGAGGATTTTGTGGATGATACCGACTCGGTTCTCAGGGTTGCTACCAAATATCCCAATATTGCAAAGACATACTACAAAGGACTTAATCGAGAGATTGAGATTATCAAACTTAACGGTTCTATTGAACTTGCTCCTATTTTAGGACTTTCCGACGTAATTGTAGATATAGTTGAGACGGGTAGTACTCTTCGTGAAAATCATCTTAAGGTAGAGGCGGAAATTGTAAAAAGCAGTGCCCGACTTATTGCAAACAAGAGTAGTTATCGCTTTAAATATGATGAAATTGAAAACTTTATTAAGGTTTTTGAAGAAAAGTAATTTGATTTAAGGAATTTTTACAATGATTAAGATATTAAACACCGAAAATATTAATATTAAAGATATTCTCAATAGACAAATTGTTGTTGATAACGATGCCGACAAAGCGGTTGCAGGTATTATTGAAAATATTGCCAATAATGGTGACAAGGCACTTTTTGAATACACCGAAATTTTTGACAAGGTTAAACTTGATGTTCTTGAAGTAAGTGAAGAAGAAAGAGTTGCCGCATTTGAAAGATGCGACAAAAAACTTGTTGAGGTAATAAAAAAGTCCGCAGCCAATATTGAAGCATTCCACCGTATGCAACTCCGCGATGGTTTTGAAATTAAAAAGGATGGCGGGATTGTACTCGGTCAACGTATTACTCCCATCGAAAAGGTAGGCATCTACGTTCCCGGTGGCAGAGCATCTTATCCCAGCACTGTTCTTATGAATGCTATTCCTGCTAAAATCGCAGGTGTTACCGATATTATTATGGTATCCCCTCCCGATAAAGATGGCAATATTCCCGACAACATCCTTGCCGCCGCTCAAATCGCAGGTGTTACCCGCATCTTCAAGGTAGGCGGTGCTCAAGCGATTGCTGCTCTTGCCTATGGTACCGAAAGTGTTCCTAAGGTAGATAAAATTGTTGGCCCGGGTAACGTTTACGTTGCTGCCGCAAAACGCAGAGTGTTTGGTCTTGTTAATATCGATATGATTGCAGGCCCAAGCGAGATACTTATTATATCCGACAAAAACGGTAATCCTGTTCACATCGCCGCCGATATGTTATCTCAAGCCGAACACGATCCTATGGCAAGTGCAGTTTTGGTCACCGACAGCGAAGAACTCGCAAGCAAGGTTTCTGAACAAATTGAAATCCAGCTTGCTGTTCTCCCTCGAAAAGAGATTTGCAGAACATCTATTGATGGTGAAAGCAAGATTATAATTGCTAAAAATCTTGATGAAGCCATTGATATTTCTAATGCATTGGCACCCGAACACTTAGAGATAGTTTTAGATAATCCATTCGACGTTCTTAATAAAATCAAAAATGCAGGTAGTATATTCCTTGGTAAGAACTGTCCTGAGGCACTGGGTGACTATTTTGCGGGACCTAACCACACACTTCCCACCAGCGGTACTGCAAGATTCTCCTCTCCTTGTACTATCGCCCAGAGCTTTAAACAGCTCTGCTGTCTGCTGACTTTTCTCATCTGAAATACGCTTCGGACGCATTTCTTCCAGCAGCGTATCATGTATACAGAATTCTTCGCACTGCCATTGTTCCTCCATCCGTCTACGCCTCCGTTTCCTTCTGCTAATTCACGCAAAAGATTTGTGAACATTTATGCAAGCATTTCTTAACATTATCTTAAAAATTCAAGGGATAAAAAATGCTTATTATTTCCGGCGCAGCTGCACGGCATTTACAGATTTTCTTTGTGGTATTTTTTCCCTTGCAGTAGCTTCTTCTGATGCAGGACGACCAACTGCCACAATACCGTAAATTTCAAGATTGTCATTCTTCTGAAACTCATTGCGAGAATCGATACGATCGAATGAACCGATACAATGTGTTACATACCCGCGACGCTGTGCTTCCAGTGCCAGGAACCCCCACGCACATCCGCTGTCAAATGCCGCCCAGTAGTTAAACAATCCATTGTGTGTATCGCCTACATCACCGGCCAGAAGAATCAGCACCGGTGCTTTTGCCATCCATTCTCTTTCACCCGGCAGCATATATTCCATCAGCATTTCTTTGTCCTGCTGTGTTTTGGCTACATAATACCGCCAAGGCTGTTCGTTATAAGCCGACGGAGCCTGTGTCGCCGCCAGAATCATTGCAC
>JAFVID010000049.1 GCA_017474205.1 Clostridia bacterium
ATGACTCCCGAAAAAGCAAGTGCATTGCTTAAGGAACTCAAGGAGGCAGAAGCAAATGATTAAGAATAGACAAGAACTCGATATTTTAAGAGAAGCCCTTAAAAAAGCCCTCGACAAACAAACCAAAAAAGTTTTGGTTTGTGCAGGTACAGGTTGTATCGCAGGTGGTTCTCTTCTTATCTATGATCGCCTTAAGGAACTTATGGCTGAAAAGGGAATCAACTGCACCGTTGAATTGCAAGTAGATCCCCACGATGATTCTGTAGGTCTTAAAAAGAGCGGTTGCCACGGTTTCTGCGAAATGGGACCCCTCCTTCGTATTGAACCCTTCGGTTGGCTTTATACTAAGGTTCAACTTGAGGACTGTGAAGAAATCGTTGAAAAGACCATTATGAATGATGAACTTGTTGAACGTCTTGCATACAAGAAGAACGGTCAAGTTTATCCCAAACAAGAAGAAATCCCCTTCTACAAGAGTCAAACCCGTGTTGTTCTTGACCTTTGCGGTCACGTTGATGCTGACTCTATTGATGAATACATCGCACTTGGCGGTTACACCGCATTAGAAAAAGCCCTCTTCGATATGGATGGCGACCAAATCGTTAAAGAAATTAAGGATTCTGGTCTCCGTGGTCGTGGTGGTGCAGGTTTCCCCGCAGGTATTAAATGGGAAACCGTTAGAAAACTTGAATCCGATAAGAAATATATCCTCTGCAACGGTGACGAAGGTGACCCCGGTGCATTTATGGATAGAAGCATTATGGAAGGCGACCCCCATCGTGTTATCGAAGGTATGCTCATTGCTGGTGTTGCTACCGGTGCAAATGACGGATATATCTATGTTCGTGCCGAATATCCCATGGCAGTAGCACGTCTTAAGAATGCTATTAAACAAGCCGAAGAAAAAGGCCTCCTTGGTGATAACATCCTCGGTACCGATTTCAGTTTCCGTGTACATATTAACCGCGGTGCAGGCGCATTTGTTTGCGGTGAAGAAACCGCCCTTATCGCATCTATCGAAGGCGAAAGAGGTTTCCCCCGTGTACGTCCTCCCCTTACCGTTGTTAAGGGACTTTTCGGTAAACCCACCGTTCCCAACAACGTTGAAACCTATGCTAACGTAGCAGATATCATCAACAAAGGTTCTGCTTGGTATAAAAATATCGGTAGTGAAGGTACTTCAGGTACCAAGGCATTTGCCCTTACCGGTAATATCGAAAACACAGGACTTATCGAAGTTCCCATGGGTGCTACCCTTCGTGAAATTATTTACGATATCGGTGGCGGTTGCCGTGGCGGTGCTGACTTTAAGGCAGTACAAATCGGTGGTCCCTCCGGCGGATGTCTTACCAAAGAACATCTTGACCTTCCCCTCGACTTTGACTCTCTCCGCTCTGTAGGTGCTATTATCGGTTCAGGCGGACTCGTAGTTATGGACGAACATACCTGTATGGTTGAAGTTGCACGTTTCTTTATGAACTTCACCCAAAACGAATCCTGCGGTAAGTGTGTACCCTGCCGTGAAGGTACCAAACGTATGCTCGAAATTCTCGAACGTATTGTTGCTGGTCAAGGTAAAATGGAAGATCTCGATACCTTGGAAGAACTCGCCGATATGATTATGTCTACCGCCCTTTGCGGTCTTGGTAAAACTGCTCCTAACCCCGTTTGCAGTACCCTTAAGTATTTCCGCGATGAGTATGTTGCCCACATTAACGGCACCTGCCCCGCAGGAACCTGTAAAGGTCTTATGAAAATCACTATCGACCCCGAACTTTGTAAGGGTTGTTCTAAATGTGCAAGAACTTGTCCTGTTAATGCTATTGAGGGCAAGATTAAAGAGCCCTACACCATCAACCAAGAAAAATGTATCAAGTGTGGTGCTTGTGTCGACAGTTGTCCTTTCAAAGCTATCAAGGAGGGTTAAAAGATGAGTGACTTTATTACTATAGACGGCCTTATGGTCAAAATTGAGGGCGAGAAAAACCTTCTTGAACTCACCCGCAAAGCAGGAATTAAAATTCCTACCTTCTGCTATCATTCCGATTTATCTGTTTACGGTGCATGCCGTATGTGTATGGTAGAAAACGAAAGAGGTCAGTTGGAAGCAGCTTGTTCTACTCCTCCCCGTCCCGGTGCAGTTATCAAAACCAACACCGTTCGTCTTCGTAAATACAGAAAGATGATTCTTGAATTGTTACTTGCAAACCACTGTCGTGATTGCACCACCTGCGAAAACAACGGTAACTGCAAACTTCAAGAACTTGCACAACGCTTCCATATTGAAGGTGTGCGTTTCCCCAATACCAGTCCCGAACCTAATGAGGATAGTTCCTCCCGTGCTATCGTTAAGGATATCAGCAAATGTATCCTTTGCGGTGACTGTGTTCGTATGTGTAACGAGGTTCAAAACGTTGGTGCTATCGACTTTGCCCACCGTGGTTCAAAGATGGTTATCAGTACCGCTTTTGATATTCCCTTGTTTGATTCTCCCTGTGTAGGTTGCGGTCAGTGTGCTGCAGTTTGCCCCACCGGTGCCTTGGTTGTTAAAAACGATACCGATAAGGTTTGGACCGCTATCAATGATCCCGAAGTAAAGGTATCCGTTCAGATTGCTCCTGCAGTTCGTGTTGCAGTAGGTAAAGAACTTGGAGTTTCTGACGGTGATAACGTAATGGGCAAAATCGTTGCCGCTTTACGCCGTCTTGGTGTAGATAAGGTTTACGATACCGTTACAAGTGCCGACCTTACCGTTATGGAAGAAACCAAGGAATTTGTTGAACGTCTTGAAAAGGGCGGAGAAATTCCCCTCTTTACTTCCTGCTGTCCCGCTTGGATAAGATACGTTGAAAAAAGACATCCCGAACTTATTAAGAACGTATCTACCTGCCGTTCACCTATGCAAATGTTTGCATCTGTTCTTAAACACGAAAGTCGCGGTAAGAATGAAAATCATTTCCATTTTGCAATTATGCCCTGTACCGCTAAGAAGTATGAATCTTCCCGTGAAGAATTTATGGTTGATGGCGATCCCAACGTAGATGCAGTTATCACCACACAAGGTCTTATTAAGATGATTAAAGAGGCCGGCGTTATCTTTGATGAACTCGAACCCGAAGCAGTAGATATGCCCTTCGGCACTGATTCCGGTTCAGGCGTTATCTTCGGTGTCACCGGCGGTGTTACCGAAGCTGTTCTCCGTAAGGTTTGCGAAGATAAGACCAGAAAAGGTCTTACCGTTGTTGAACATCTCGGCGAAAGAGGTAACGAAGGCATTAAAGAATTTGACGTTCCCTTCGGTGAAGGTAAACTTCACATCGGTGTTGTAAGCGGTCTTAATAATGCCGAAAAACTTATTAAGAGAATTGAGAACGGTGAGCATTTTGACCTCGTTGAGGTTATGGCTTGTCCCGGCGGATGTGTTTGCGGTGGCGGTCAACCCTTCGTTGATCACGCAACCAAGGCAAAACGCGCTAAAGGTATCTATGCAGCCGATAAGGCATCCACCGTTCGTCGTTCTGAAGATAACCCCAATATGGAAACTATCTATAACGATATTATTAAGGATAAAGCTCACGAACTTCTCCACGTTCATTACGGTAAATAAGATTAAATAATAAAACTGCGATAGGGGTAATCCTTATCGCAGTTTTTGTTTTTTAAATATATTTCTTTAATCCTTTATTAAAGTGTGATATAATAAGTTAAATCCACTAGTGCAGGAGAATTAAATGATGAAAGTTTATGATATTTCTCAAGAAATTTTTAGTTGTGAAGTATATCCCGATGATCCTATCCCTAAGAAAACTGTGCTTAAATCTATGGAGGATGGAGAGGTCTATAATTTAACGGCTTTCGATATGTGTGCCCACAACGGTACCCATATAGATGCACCCTTTCATTTCATTAAAGACGGAAAAACCGTGGATGAAATGCCTTTAGAATCCTTTGTGGGAATGGCTTATGTGGTGGAGTGTAGTGGAATTGTTACCGCTGAAGATGCTGTGAAAATAATTGAAAAAGCAAAGAGTCAAAACGAGGATTCGGCAAAAAGGATATTGATAAAGGGCGACGTGGAAGTATCTTTAGATGCGGCAAAGGTGTTTGCATCTTCAAATATTTTGCTTTTGGGGAATGAATCCCAAACGGTGGGACCGCAAGATGCTCCAATGGATGTGCATCTTGAGTTGCTAAGTGTCGAGGTTGTCTTGCTTGAAGGTATCCGTTTAGACAATGTTCAAGAAGGAGTTTATTTTTTGAATGCCGCACCCCTTAATTTATCAGGTGTGGATGGTTCTCCCTGCAGAGCAGTGTTAATATCTTTATAAAGTTTAATTTGCAAAAGAAAAAGGATGGGTGAAAATTCACCCATCCTTTTTTGTATATTTTTTTGATTAAACCTTAACAATGCCAATGCCTTCCAATACCGAGAAAACAAGTATTGCAAGGATACATACAGGGGCGATGTATTTAATCATAACAACGTAGAATTTTTCGCCGGTGAATTTTCCACCGATATTCATTTCCTTAATGATGAATTTAGGTTTGAGAATATATCCTACAAACAGGCAGGTGATGAATGCGATGATGGGCATCATTACGCTGTTGGTAATAAAGTCGAACATTTCGAGGAAGTAGAATCCAATGGATTTAATGGAGATAAATGAAAGGGTGCCATATCCCAAAGCGGAAAGGGCGCCAAGTACCAAGGAAATTGCAAGAACAACAAAACAAGAAGTTTTGCGAGACCATCCTTTTTTATCGATGAATATTGAAACGATGGTTTCCATAAGGGAGATAGAAGAGGTAATAGCAGCAAAGAATACGAGAAGGAAGAAGAGTGCGCCAATAATGTGTCCACCGGGCATTTTTTCAAACACCTTAGGAAGGGTGGCGAACATAAGTCCTGCGCCTTTGCTAAGTTGGGTGCTGTCTCCGCCTGCAAATACTGCGGGGATAACCATAAGACCTGCAAGGAATGCAATACCAAAGTCGAAAACTGCAATAGATCTTGCGGAGGATGCAAGGTTAATATCCTTCTTCATATAAGAACCGTAGGTAACCATAATACCCATAGCAATCGACATTGAATAGAATAGTTGTCCCATAGCGGCAAGAACGGTGGTGAAGGAGAATTTAGCAAAGTCGGGCTTTACATAGTAAACAAGACCTTCAATTGCACCATCCATAAAGAGAACGTAGGTAGCAATTCCCATTGTGAGTAAAACGAGCAAAGGCATCATAACCTTACTAACCTTTTCAATGCCCTTTTCAACACCGAAAAGTACGATGATAGCGGTAAGTCCAAGGAAGATGGCGAACCAGAGAAGTGGTTCGTAGGCATCTGTAATAAACAGGTCGAAGAATGAATTCTTTGCGCCGTCTATCTCGATTATTTTTGCGGTATCTGAACCGTTGCCCGATACGTAATGGGTGAAATATTTAATTACCCAACCGCCTATAACCGAATAGTAGGGGAGAATGATGATGGGAACAGTAGCACCGAGCCAACCCAAGAATGAAAAACGCTTATCGAGGGTTTTGTAGGCGTCAATAACACTTTTGCCCGTTTTTCTGCCAATGGCAATTTCGGTACAAAGGAGGGCAAATCCTAAAGTGAATGCCAACACAATGTAGGTGAGAAGGAAAATACCTCCACCATATTCTGCGGCGAGATAGGGGAAACGCCAGATGTTACCAAGTCCAACGGCAGAGCCGGCGGCGGCAAGTATGAAACCCATCTTGCCGGAAAAACTACTTCTTTTTTGAGCCATATTTTATCAGTCCTTTTTAAGGTATTATATAAAATTTAATAAACGTTTGGGAATTTAGATATTTTTCCTACCGACATATGAAGAATGCTTAAGGCATCTTTAGCATCAATTCCAACCGATTCGTCTACGTCACCAAGTTCGGTTTGAAGGACATTGAATTCTACTTTTCCAACGCAATAATGAAGTACCGCAAGGGCGTCGGAAACACTTAAATTACCGTCGCAATCAACGTCGCCGAGTTCGGGCATATTGTAAGCAATGTATGCAAAATCGGTGGCCGAACTTTCTTCTTGAACAAAGGTTTCGGAAAGTCCGTTGGTTAAATAGTAACGTATTCCCAAATTGTCGGTAAAGGCATATCCGTTATTGAGCATTACGAGAGCTATAAACACGTAGTTGTAATCTCCGTCAAAAGTGGTGCCAAAGGCAGTTTTAATTGGTGCAATATCTTCGGCAGTAACTTCGGGAACGCTCATTCGATAAAAACGAAGAGCAAGATCATCCATATTATCGGGCCAATAAGCGCCCATATAATTGTTTTGGCTGTCGTATTTCTCAACCATCCAAAGATAATCGTACCCACGGTTAATATCTATGGTGGCGGGAGTGAAATATGCGACGTTCATACCCGAAGCAAACATTGAGGGTACATCTCTAAAGGTAAGTAGTCGAATTTCGGTAACGGCAAATCCATTCACGGTGAAAAGGGAAAATAACATACAAGTAATTAGTATGACAGAAAGAATTTTTAGTTTCATAAGAATCACCTCAATTTAGTTTGCAGTAGAGTATAACACATATTTCCAAAAATGTCTATTGTAAAAACAAATCAAATGAAAATTTTATAAAAACAGGATATATTTACTCCTTGTTTTTTTATGCCCCTGTGATAAAATTTAATTAGGATGAAAGGGTGGGGGAGTATTGCTCTTTGAAGTTGATTAAGAAGGTAAAAACAGTGTCTTTTTAGTGTGGATATTCTCTATCTTTTTAATGTTTTTAACAATCTTTTAATGTTTTTAATTTATTAAATTGAAAAAAACCACGAAAAGCGAAAAAAAGTGTAATAAATAGTATATTTCCACTTGTTAAATGTTTCACAATGTGATATAATACCTATTTGATAAGGAGGATGAGGTAGAATGCAGTTTTGTGTGCATAACCTCTTCCGAAAAGAAAAAAATAATCAAAAAAAAGGAGATATGAAATGAATAACAAAGTTACAATTATTGGCGCAGGTAGTGTTGGTGCAACCATCGCTTACAACATGTCCCTCACCGACATTTCCTCTGAAATCGTTCTTATCGACATTAAAAAGGAAAAGGTTGAAGGCGAAGTAATGGACATCGCTCAAGGTGCTTCCTTCAGAAACCCCATTTCCTTTATTGCAGGTGATTACGAAGATGCAAAAGGTTCCGATATCGTTATCATCACCTCCGGTGTAGCCCGTAAACCCGGTCAAAGCCGTATCGAGTTGGCACAAACCAACGTAGATATCATCAAAGCAATCACCCCCAACATCGTAAAGGTTTGCCCCGATGCTCTCTACATCATCGTTTCTAACCCCGTAGATATCATCACCTATGTATTCACCAAGATTTCCGGACTTCCCGAAAGTCAAATCATCGGTTCAGGTACTATTCTCGATACCTCCCGTCTTCGTTGCGGAATCGGTAACCACTACGATATCGCACTTAAAAACGTTCACGCATACGTATTTGGTGAACACGGCGACACCGCTTTCATTCCCTGGTCTTGTGCATCCATCTCCGGCATTAAGGTAGATGAATACAATGACGTTATGAAGAGAATGGGTAAAGATTTCCCCGAAATCAACAAGGATGATATGTTTGAATACGTTCGCAAAGCAGGTGCAGAGGTTATCAGCCGTAAGGGTGCAACCTTCTATGCAGTAGCAACCTCCGTTTGCAACCTTTGCTCTGTTCTTCGTTCCGAATATGATTCCATCATCACCGTTTCCAGTATGATGCACGGTGAATACGGTGTAGATGACGTTTGTCTTTCCACCCTAACCCTTCTCGGCACCGAAGGTATTAAGGGCAAAGTTCCCGTTGACCTTACCGAAGAAGAAATTGCAAAACTCCGTGCCAGTGCAGATGCTCTTAAAGAAGTTATTGCACAACTTAAATTCTAATTGTTTATTCTTTAATTTTACTAAATCAATCAGAAACAGGTGTTTAGATTTATGAAATACAGTTATTTTCCCGGCTGCACATTGAGAACAAAAGCCCAAGATTTAGATGCCTATGCAAGAGCATCTGCCTTGGCTCTTGGTTTCGAACTTGAAGAAATTCCTGATTGGCAATGCTGCGGCGGTGTTTATCCTTTAGGCACCGACGAAATCGCTACCAAACTTTCTTCGGTTCGTGCCCTCAATTATGCCAAGGAACAAGGTCAGGATTTGGTTACCCTTTGTTCTGCTTGTCATCACGTTATCAAACGCGTTAACGATGATATGAAGAACGTTGAGGATATCCGCACCCGTGCCAACAACTATATGAAACTGGATGCTCCTTATGAAGGCGAAACCAACGTGCTTCATTTCCTTGAGGTGCTTAGAGATAAGGTTGGATTTGATGAACTTAAGAAAAAGGTTACAAATCCCCTTACCGGCAAAAAAATCGGTGCATATTACGGATGTCTTTTACTTCGCCCCGGCAAGGTAATGGCATTTGATAATCCCGAAAACCCCACCATTATTGAGGACTTTATCCGTGCAATTGGTGCAACTCCGGTTGTGTATCCCTACCGTAATGAATGTTGCGGTGGTTACATATCTCTTAAAGAGAAGGAAATGTCCAAAAATATGTGCAACAACATTGTGAACAGTGCAGCAGGTTTTGATGCCGAAATGCTTATCACCGCCTGCCCGCTTTGTCTTTACAACCTTAAC
>JAFVID010000050.1 GCA_017474205.1 Clostridia bacterium
CCTGCAAATACTACCTATGTTGCAAATTCTGCTGATAATGGCGGTGTTTATAAGGATGGTAAGCTTACCTGGAATTTAACCGATGTTCAGCCCTGGACCACCGTAACGGTTGCATTTATGGTAACGGTGGATGAGAATATCGGTGCTGTAACCATTCCCAATAAGGCTGAAGTTAATGTTGGTAACAACAACTATGTTACCAATGAGGTTAAAAATCACACCACTCAGGATGAGGTAGATAAAAAGGTATACCTTGAAAACTCTTCTGCCAATATTGATGGCAAAAAGGTTTACGCCGGTGACGTTTTGGTTTATGAAATCAGCTATAAAAATACCGACACCGAGGAATCAACAGTAACTATTACTGACAGCATTCCTCAGCATACCGAGTATGTTGCAAATTCTGCCGATAAGGGCGGTGTTTATGCAAACGGTGTTATCACCTGGAATCTTAATGTTGCCGCAGGCGAAACTGCTAAGGTGACCTTCAAGGTTAAGGTTGATGAAAATCTCCGTTCTGCGGATATCTCTAACACCGCAAAGGTAGTAGAGGGCAAAAATGAGTATACAACCAAAGCCGTAACCAACTACACCACTCAGGATGAGGTTGAAAAACTGGTTCTTTCTCCCAAAAATCTCAACATCAATATAGATGGCAAAAAGGTTTACGAGGGCGACACCCTTATTTACAAAATCAATTACAAAAATACTGATACCAAGGTTGCCGCAAATGTAACCATTACCGATACGGTTCCCGCCTATACCACCTATCAGGAAGGCTCTGCCGATAATGACGGTGTTTACAAGGAAGGCAAAATTATCTGGAATATTACCGTTCTCGCAGGCGAAACCAAGTCTGTTACATTTAAGGTAACCGTAAATTCCGATATTGGCGTGGTAGAAATTCCCAACACCGCAACCGCAGTTGAGGGCAGAAATACATACCAAACCAATGAGGTTAAAAATCACACAGTAGAGGATGAGGTTGATAAAAAGGTTTATCTTGCAGCTGATACCTCTACAATGATCGACGGCAATAAGGTTTATGAGGGTGACGAGCTTGCTTATGCCATCACCTACAAGAATACCGATACCGACGAGGCAACAGTTACCATCACAGATGCTATCCCCGAGTATACCACCTACGTAGATGGCTCGGCAGATAACGGCGGCATATATGCCGATGGTAAAATCACTTGGAACATTGCCGTTCCCGCAGGTGAAACCGTAACTGTAAACTTCAAGGTAACCGTAAATTCTGACATTGGCGCTGTAGAAATCACAAACGTTGCCCATGTTAAGGAAGGTAGCAATACCTATGAAACCAACAAAACCGTTAATACCACCACTGAGGATGAGGTAGGAAAGAATGTATTCAATGCCGAGGTGCCTACGGTTGGTATAGATGGGCAGGAGATTTCTGTGGGCGATACTTTGATTTATGAAATTACCTACAAAAACAACTACGATAAGGATGCAGAGGTAATTATCACCGATTTAATCCCC
>JAFVID010000051.1 GCA_017474205.1 Clostridia bacterium
CGCTGCATATAGGGATCTACGTGGATACCCATACTGTCGGAGATGACCTCGGCATAAATGCCGTCGTTATAGTTGACACCCTCATCCACGCAGACACCGCGGCATTCCGGATACTTGACGATGGTGCCGGTGGCATTGGTGTGGTGCGTGCCGATGCACAGACCGTAGGGCATCAGGGCCTCGATCTGCTGAGGTGTGGCCTCACTGTGGGTGACGGCAAAGCGTACCTGAGGGTTGGCGGCTTTGGCGGCCTTTACAAAAACTTCGATATTCTCCCGTTCCGGGGCAGTACCCCATACACGAATGATGTCAGCACCGGCTTCAAACAGGGGCTCGTATTCGGCAGGATCGATCTCAAAGACCCGGGGCATACCGGGGCCGGGCTTGGTCGTCACAGAGCCGAAATTGGCGTTGATGTAAGGGCCTTCCATATAGATACCGGCGATGATGGAGTTTTCCAGCTCCATAGCTGCCCGGATCCTGCCGATCTGCTCCACATAAGCGGCAGGCTCAGGGGCACGGGTGGCAGGGGTGGCGAGAATAGAGGTGGTGCCGCAGGCCTTATGTTCCTCCATGGCCTTTACCGGATCGTCCCGGAAATAGATACCTGTACCGGAGTGGCAGTGAATATCCACAAGGCCAGGACCTACATACAGACCTTTGGCGTCGATGATCTCACAGCCCACCGGAATGGGGTTGTCTCGCATCTCACCGTAGCCGGCGATCTTGCCGTCCTCAATAAAAAGAACAGCCTCCGGGATCAGATGATCCTTCATAACCAGTTCTGCGTTGATAATTGCAAGCATAGTGTTCCTCCTTACGGGTTTTCTCTATTGTAGCACCGGCAGAGAAAATAATCTATCAAAATTTTGGTAAGATATAGCGAAATCTTGGGAAATACAAATTTTTCTTGCATATTGCGTTATAACGCAGTATAATGAAGAAAAATAAGTATATTTCGTCAAAACGAAGCATATAGCTAAAAATCAAGTATATTTCGTTTAAACGCAATATATAAGGAGAAAATGTGTATATTTCGGCAGAACGAAGGATAGGGGAGTGAACCTACCTTTTTCAAGACCTTCACTCATAAAATTCATACCGATAATGAATATACCAACACCGGCAAGAAGTTCCAAAAGAGAAGTCAAAAATGCTCCAAAATCCATAAGTTTCTCCTAAATTTGTTTGGTAAATTGCCACATTTACCTATTTTAATATTACCACAAGCAAAAAAATTTGTCAACAATTTTTTATACTTGAATTTGTGTGAAATAAAGATAAGCAAAATATCCGCCGTATGACACAAGCATAATAATTCCGCCCCATCTTTTTAACTTGCCACCCTTTAAGGAAAGAACAAGAAGTAAAACCGCACAAGCAAGAGATATAGCGGTATCAATTAAAAAACTTGTGGCAAAATTGACAGGGATAATAAGCGAGGTAATGCTCAATATAAATAATATATTGAAAATATTTGAACCAACTACGTTACCGATAGCGATATCGGGATTTTTCTTAATAGCCGCCATAACGGAAGTAAATAATTCAGGTAATGAAGTGCCGAGAGCAACGATAGTAAGACCGATAAAAGCATCACTCCAACCCGCCATTTTAGCAAGATTTGTGGCGGTTTCAACCGCAAATTCACTACCGAAAATTATAAGAGCAATTCCCAAAATCACAAAAATAATAGATTTCCATATTGGCATATCCTTAATTGGTGTTTGGTCATCTTCCTTGTTCTTTTTGGCACTTATAAATAAATAGGTAAGATAACCGCCAAAACCAAAAAGCATTATAAGTCCACCCCACCAGTAAACTTTACTTAAAAGTCCAAGTAAAAATAGAACGGAAGTAGCACCGATTACAATAGGAATATCAATTTTCAAAGTTGATTTTTTTACAACGAGAGGGAAAATAACAGAGGAAATACCAAGTATTATAAGTATGTTCAAAATATTACTTCCTACTACGTTACCGATTGAAATATCCGCATTACCGCTTATTGCCGCTTTAATGGAAACTGCCGCCTCGGGCATAGAAGTACCCATTGCCACAATAGTAAGACCAATGACAAGTTGAGGAATTTTAAACCTTTTTGCAATACTTGAAGCACCGTCAACGAAAAAGTCTGCCCCCTTGGCAAGAAAAATAAAACCAAGTGCTAAAAACAGAATGTTAAGAAAAATTGCCATAATAAAAGAGTCTCCTTTTTAGATAGAGACTCTGAATTTATAAATAAAAACAACAAGTCCTATCTGCATAATTTGCAAATAAGTCTTGCCACAAAGAAAAGTCTTGTCCTTTGATACGTTACCGGATTTTACTCGTGATGACGACAACGTAAACGCCAAAGCGTCGGCTACTCCCTTAACTTACAAATGCATTGTAGCACAAAATTATTGATTTGTCAATATTTTTTTGCAGTTAGCAGTTAGCAGTTAACCGTCGCAGACATCAAGATAAGATTAATATGCAATCATTGAATCAATTGTTTTCTAACCTTTCCC
>JAFVID010000052.1 GCA_017474205.1 Clostridia bacterium
CCACACCACTAAATCCCATAAATGCAAGGGATATAAAGGAGGCGGCAATAAGAGTTACGGCAAGTCCTTTGAAGGGGGCGGGAATATGGGCGTCATCAATGCGGGAACGAATCCCTGAAAACAGCACCATAGCAAGTAAAAATCCAATACCGCAACCTAAAGAACTAACCATTGATTCAAGGAAGTTATATCCATCAATGATATTGTTGATTGTGACGCCAAGCACCGCACAGTTGGTGGTTATAAGGGGAAGATATACACCTAATCCCTTATATAATGCGGGGGAAAACTTCTTAAGAAGCAACTCAAGCATTTGCACAAGGGATGCAATAACAAGAATAAAAACGATGTTTTGTAAATATCCTAAATTGAGGGTATTTAAAACAAAATACTGAATGGGCCAAGTTACTGCGGTGGCAATAAGCATAACCGCCGTTACGGCAACACCCATACCTACGGCTTGATCAAATTTCTTTGATACACCAAGGAATGGGCATATTCCAAGGAAACGGCTGAGAACGTAGTTATCTACAAAAACAGAGGAAAGAAGAATTATGATTAAGATTTTGAAGGTATCCATTAGTTCTCAACTCCTTCCGCTTGACAAACGCCTTTTTGACAGGTTGATGCTAAGGGACATCCTTCACAAGAGAAGGATTTTTTGGTGGGTGCCTTACCCTTAGTAACAACGTAGATAAGGGCTATCATAAGTCCGAAAACAAGAAGTCCACCAGGGGCTTTGGTCAAAAATTCTATTTTGTATTCTTCCATAAAGGGAATAGCGTTTCCTGCAAATGTGGCAGCGCCAAACACTTCACGGATAAATGCCATAACGGTTAGCGCAAGGGTAAATCCGAGACCCATTCCCACACCGTCAAGGGCAGAATGAATGACGGTATTCTTATTTGCAAACATTTCGGCACGACCTAAAATTATACAGTTAACCGTTATTAGGTCGAGGAACACGCCGAGGGTTACGTAAAGGTCGGGAAGAAATGCCTGAACAAGCATCTTAACAATGGTAACGAATCCTGCAATAATTACAATATAGCAAGGAATACGCATACTTTCGGGAATAATCTTGCGAAGCATTGATATAAAGATATTTGAACAAACAAGAACTGCCAATGCGGCAAGTCCCATACCAAAGGCACCATCCACTGTTTTGGTGGTTGCTAAGGTAGGACAAGTGCCAAGAACAAGTACCAATACGGGATTTTCTTTAATAATTCCGTTAAGTAAAACGGAAAGTGAGGATTTTTCCTTCATTATTTGGCACCTCCGTTCTCTTTTGCTAAAACATTGGCGGTATTTACTGCATCAATAACAGCATCTTTATATGCTTCTGTGGTTTTGGTAGCACCTGCGACGGTATCTACCGAATCAATTTCAGCATTATTTTTATTTGTGAAATTTTCACCAAATGTTTTTTCGTATCCTAAGGTTTCGTTAGAGGCAATACAGGTAGTTCCTGTTACTGTGCCATTCATATCTACACCGCACATAATTACCATACCGCTCCCATAACCTGAGGTGGTGAGTTTTACAACGTAACCTACACCACCGGTTTCTTTATAAACCTCGGTGACCTTTTCAGGAAGTGTAAAAGTAGAGATATCTACCATTTCAAAGGTTTCGCCCTTTGGCATAACCTCTTTTAACGCTTTGTTGGTAGCAGTCCTTTCGTTTTCTTTAATGATAGGGGCTGTAAAATAGTTCGTGGTGGCAAGAAGCAGTGTCATAACACCGCAGATTGAAATAAACACCAAAAGATTCTTTAAGTATGTTTTCATTATTTCTTGCCCCCTTTTGTAAACACCTTACGTTTTGTCCAATTACAAATGTAGGGAGTGAGAATATTCATAAACAAAATGGCGAATGATACACCATCGGGATATGTACCAAAATATCTTATAACGCCTGTAAGAAGTCCACATCCTACACCAAAAATTATTTTACCTAAAGGCGTAGGTGGAGAGGTGGTATAGTCGGTTGCCATAAAGATAGCACCGATAAAAAGTCCACCCGACATTGTAAGGGAAAGGGCGGTATCCACATTAAATCCTTCCACAAAGAGAGAGAAGATAAATACTACTCCGATAAATGTAGCAGGAATGTGCCAACTAATTACACGGCGAATAAGCAGATATACTCCACCGATAATAAGGGCTAATACACTTGTTTCACCAATAGCACCACCGTGTTTTCCTATAAATAGGTCAAACATAGAGGGTAACACATCTGCGGTAAGAGGGGTGGCAGATGCAGTTGCATCTACTGTACCTACGGGGAAAGCAGGGGTTGCCAAGGTGCTGAAAGCAATAAGCATAAATACACGGGCGGTAATTGCAGGGTTTACAAGGTTTTTACCTATTCCGCCAAACACACACTTAACAATTACAATGGCAAACAACGAACCTACAGCACATTGCCATAGAGGAATATTAACCGAAAGGTTAAGGGCAAGTAATAATCCCGTTACAACGGCGGATAAATCAGATATGGTTTGATCCTTTTTAACAATCAAATTAAAAAGTGCTTCAAACACTACGGAACTTATTATACAAGTGGCAACAACCAAGAGGGTACGCCATCCAAAAATCATAGTTCCTGCAACGGTGGCGGGAAGCAAAGAAATAATAACGTCTCCCATTATTTTAGTGGTGGATCTGCCACTATGAATATGGGGAGAAACCGACAATGAACTCATTATTTACTTGCCTCCTTTTTTGCTTGGTCATTCAAGAATTTTTTAGAAAGTTTATTTATTTGCACCAAAGGTCTATTTGCAGGACAATTGAAACTGCAACATCCGCATTCCATACAGGACATAACCGATAATTCTTTAAGTGCATCTGCATCCTTTTTCTCATAGGCATCAGCGATATCTAAAGGAGAAAGAGAGAAAGGACAGGTATTTACACAGGTACCGCAACGAATACAAGCGGTGGTTTTGGGAAGTTTTGCTTCCTTGTTGGATAGAGCAAGAATAGCATTTGTATTTTTGATGATGGGGGTTTCCATATTTTCAACCGTTATACCCATCATAGGACCGCCATATATGAGCTTTGCAGGTTCACATTTAAGTCCACCGCAAAAATCGAACATATCCTTAAAAGAAGTACCAATTGGGGCAATAACATTCTGCGGATTGGTTACACATCCACCCTCTACGGTTACACATTTTTCAACAAGGGGCATACCTGTTTGAAGATATGAACCGATGGCAGCAAGAGAGGTACAGTTAAGCACAACACATCCAACGTCAATGGGGAGTTTACCCTCCAATATTTTGCGACCGGTGGTATGGTATACAAGCACCTTTTCGCCACCCTGAGGATAAAGGTTAGGCAAAATTTTAACCTGAACCGAGAATTCTTTAATGGTTGATGCCATATTTATCATTGATTCGGCGGCAAGTTTATTATTTTTTTCAATACCGATAATGACCTTATTTACACCAAGATATTTATTTAGGGCATTAAGTGCAACCTTAATATCATCGGTGCGATTAAGCATTGTTGCGGTATCGCTTGTTACGTAGGGTTCACATTCGGCACCGTTTACAACAACGTAATCAATGCGCTGAGGGTCAACATCTATTTTAACGTTTACGGGGAATCCTGCACCACCAAGACCTACGATACCTGCATTTTTAACAGCATTCACAAGGTCTTCCCTGCTATTTACAACGGGAGGGACAATATTTTCGTCCGCCAACATTTCTCCGTCGGATTCAATAACTACTGCGGTGGTATTTGCACCATTTGCCAACAAATAGTTAGTGAGTTTAACCACTTTACCAGAAACACTGGAATATACGGGTGAAGAAATAAATCCCTCTGCCTCACCGATTTTAGTACCGACCTTAACAATATCTCCAACTTTCACAGTGGGGACAGCAGGTTTACCAATGTGCATCGACATTGGTATTGTTACTGTTTTGGGTGTATCTATATGAACAACCGGAACGCCTTTTGTGCCTTTTCTATGAGGCGTTTTTATTCCTTTAAGGTGAAAAGCCATATTTATACAAACCTTTCTAAAAAAATCGAACTGACTTTTAATATTATTCTATAAAAATCTACACAAAAATACATAATAATTTTATATCAATTAAGGGTTAAAGTCAAGTGAAATTCACTATTATTAACAATTTTCTAAACATTACCATTTGTGTTAAAAATATTATAAATTTATAATTAAAATATTTTGCTAAACGATATTTAAATTATAAAAAATCCCCTACCCTATTTATCTTTTTAGGGTTGGGGATTTTAATTTGTTTTTTGATTGTTTATGCTTGGCTTAACGCATTATAAAGTTCCATTATCTCACTGGGTTTAGCCGAAAGGAGCCATGCTTTTTTGTAATCGACAAACCATTTCTCTACCTTTTCACGCCATTCATCCGATACCGCTCCGTTGTTTCTGATTTCTACAACCTCTGATGACATTATTGCCATAGTATCTGCGGCACTCTTAAGGCAGAAGAGAATTTCCTCATCACCTTTGATTTCAGCAAGAACTTTAGATATTCTTTCGGCATCGGCAACGCTTTGTTGTGCTTGTTCAACAGGTGCACCAAAGCATCCGGGATTTTTACTTTCCATCCATGCACGGCATTGAGGGAAGTTAACGGTACGTTGAATAACTTCCATTTCTCTTATGAAGGGAACAATATTTACGTCAGATTTATAAACGGATTTTGAAATATTCTTTTCAAATTGCTCGTTCACGGTGGTTTTTACATTCCAAGACATACATGCGCCCAAAATTGTTCCAAAAAGGGTGCATTCGGGGTGACAAGCGTGACCGTAATCTCCCCAAGTGGTATTAAGCATACCTAAGCAACCATTTCTCGGGGCAAAAGGTAAATACTTTTGAATATTTTGTTCCGATTCAGAAATTCTTTCGATAATTGCATCGGCGCAAAGTATACTTGAGCACAAAATTTGACCAAGACCTACAGCAGCTATTTTTTGGGATCTCCATTCTTCCGGTTCAGTTCTATAATCCCAGTTGAGTGCGATGGTTCCCTTGGGAACTCTTTCTAAAAGTTCAGGATGATGAAGAATAATGTCTGCCCACATCATAGGTGTTTTACCCAAACTCTTAATGTGATTTATTATCTTTGTTACAAAGGTAATATAAAGTTCAACGTGGTCTTTATCTTTGTTTCTGCCTTTACCTAAATCGAAGGTTTCATCACAGCAAATGTTGAAATACTTTGAACGGAAGAGAGGTGCGTATTGGTCAATAAGTGAACAAATAAGTTTAAAACTGCCTTCATTGGTAGGGTCAATGGTATGATGCACAATTCTTTCTGCCCATATATTTGAACTGGGTTGATAATCTTCCAATTCACAAAATTGTTTATACTCTTCTTTATTAAGAAGTTCATAAAGATGACCGAAAGTGGAGAGTGAAGGTTGGAAATCAACGAAATTTTCGTAACAATAACGATCGATTTCTATAATATCTTTGGGGGTTATATAGTTATCTTCGGTGCGGTCCATATTACGAAATTCTATAAAATCGAAGGTGTGTTCAATATAAATTTGGAACACATTCATTTTATAATAAACCAATCGGTCAACAAATTTCTTAGCACCGTCAACACTAAGAATACGTCCACGGCTTACATCAAAATAATGTCCACGGAATTCCATATCGGGGGCATCGTTAACCGTAACACAAGGAAGGTTGTTCCCCTCGATTTCGAGCATTTGAAGCAGGGTTACCATTCCATAAAAACATCCCGCATCATCACCGCCCACAATTTTAATTTCGTTGGGGTTAACGGTGATGGTATATCCCTGTTTTTGGATAGAGTCATCTTTTGAAATTTTTATTTCTCTTCCATCTTCACGGAACGAACGATAGAAGGAATGGGCTGTGCCTGTTTTGTTGGATATTTCGGTTTTAAGTTCTACCGCTTTTGCTACAACACGGGGGTCGAGATTATCCTCAACCGAAACGGCACAACCTATAAGATCAAATTCACCCTCGCTATATACGACTTCGTTAGGTTCGGGCAAAATAAGATATTTGTTTTGGTTCATATTTTTTCTCCTGAGAATTTGTTTTTATACTCTATCTAAAACGTTATAAATTCTAATAAGTTCGCTGGGCTTAGCGGAGGTGAGCCACGCTTTTTTATAATCGGCAAACCATTTTTCTATTCTTTCGTGTAATTCTTTTGAAACAACACTGTTTTCCTTTACCTCCAAAGCTATGGAAGGAAGTATCGCTAAACCTTCGGCGGCATTTTTAAGGAAGAAGAGAAGGTCCTCATCTCCATCTATTTCTAAAAGAGCAGTATGCATTCTTTCGGCATCAATTACCGATTGTTCCAATGTAGCCACATCTGCAACAAAGGTTTCGGGAGCTCTACTTACACCCCAAGCCAAACATTGTGGCAAGTGGGTGGGACGTTGAGCAACTTCTAAACATTTAATAATAGGGATAATGTTAGTATTTGATTTGTATACTGAACGGGAAATTGCCATTTCTAACTCTTCACCCAAGGTAGTTCCAATATTCCAAGATACACAGGCACCTAAAACTGTACCGTAAAGGGCACATTCGGGGTGACAAGCATGTCCATGGTCGCCCCAAGTGGTGTTGAGCATACCCATAGCACCGTATTTATAACCGAAATTAACCATTTGGGTAATATTTTGTTCGCTGATGGTGGCTCTTTCGATGAGGGCATCCCAAGCAGAGGTGCTGGGACAAACGATTTGGGCAACATTTGCATCGGCTACTGCTTTAATTCTTTCTTCATTAGGAGCACCACAGTAATCCCAGTTAAGCATAATGGTACCTTCGGGAATTCTTCCTAAAAGTTCGGGGTGATTAAGAACGATATCTCCCCACATCATAGCGGTTTTACCTGCGGCGTTTACGTGTTTAATAATTTTTTCTACAAAGGTAATATAGAGGTCTGCAGGATCTTTGCCTTCGTTTCTTCCCTTTCCTAAGTCAAAGGTTTCATCACAACAAATGTTGAAATACTTTGAACGGAAAAGGGGTAAATATTGATCGATTAGTGAACAAATAAGTTCAAAACTTTCTTCGTTAGATGGGTCGATAGTATGATGGAGCATTCTTTCGAGCCAAGGATTTCCAAGGGGTTGATAATCAACCAATTCGCAAAGATGTTTGTATTCTTCCTTCATAAGAAGTTCATAAAGATGACCGAAGGTGGAGAGGGAGGGTTGGAAATCGACAAAATTTTCATAACAATAACGGTCGAGTTCTAAAATGTCTTCGGTTGTAAGACAATCATTTTCGGTGCGGTCTCCCCCACGGAATTCAATAAAATCAAAGGTGTGTTCAACATAAAATTGAAGAACGTTGGTCTTGTATCTTACAAGACGGTCAATCATTTTCTTGGCACCGTCGAGGGACAAAACTCTACCACGGGTAACGTCGAAATAGTATCCACGAAAAGCCATATCGGGAGCGTCATTAATAGTAACACAAGGAAGATTATTACCCTCAATTTCTATCATTTGAAGTAAGGTTACAATACCATAGAAACATCCTGCATCATCACCGCCGATAATCTTTATTTCATCGGTGGCAACAGTAATACTGTATCCTTCATTGGGAAGATTTTCATCTTTGAGAATTTTGATTTCTTTTTCTCCTTCGCGGAATTCGCGGTAAAAGGAATGTGCTTTGCCGGTTTTGTGGGAAATGGTTGTTTTAAGTTCCACCGCTTTTGCGACGACACGGGAATCCAATCCGTCATCTACCGATACTGAGCAACCTAAAAGATCAAATTCTCCTTCACCATATATAACCTCTTTGGGATTAGGTAAAATGTTGTATTTTTTATTTTGGTTCATAAGTAATAACTTCCTTATTGCAAATTTCTCTTAATATATCACATTTATACAATTTTGTAAATACTTTTGGTCAAACTTTATTCATAAATTATGACAATTTTGACACAAATTGATAATTTTCTTGAAATGAATTTTAGTTTTTGATATAATTCTTTTGTCATTAAAATAAATGGCTGTAAAAATTAAAAAGGAGAGAAATTTATGGACAAGTTTTTCAAAATTTCCGAACGCGGTTCAAACGTTAAAACGGAAATCATTGCGGGTCTTACTACATTCTTTGCAATGGCTTACATTGTAATTGTAAACCCCAATCAAGTTATTGGTTTTAGTTTTGATGTTCCCGGCGTTCCCGCCATTTGGAATGCAGTATATATTGCATCTATTTTGGCAGCCGTTATTGGTACTTTGCTTTATGCATTCTATGCAAAGATGCCCTTCGCACAGGCCTGTGGTATGGGTCTTAACTCATTCTTCTTTACCTCTTTTGTTCTTCCCCAAATCATTGCAGGTAAAGACGTTGTTAAGGGTTATCAAGCCGGTTTGGTTATAATCCTCGTTTCTGGTCTTGTTTTCCTTATTCTTTCTATCACCGGTGCTCGTGAGTATATTGCAAAGGCAATGCCCGATTGCATTAAAAAGGCAATCCCTGCAGGTATTGGTTTGTTTATTGCTTTCATCGGTTTCCAAAACGTTGGTATTATTCAAGCTAACCAATACACCTTGGTTCAATTCGTTAAACTTAACGGTGTAACTTGGAAAACCGTTGCTCCTGCTGTTATTGCACTCTTCGGTTTCCTTCTTATTGCTGTTCTTACTAAACTTAAAGTTAAGGGTGCTGTTCTTATCAGTATTCTTGCAACCTCCGTTGTATACTATCTCGCAACCTGGACTGTTCCCAACTTTGACATTAGTTCCTTTGCAGAGCCCTTCAAAGATTTTGCAAACATCGGTGTAACCGCTGTTTTCCAAGGTGAATCTTGGAGAAACGCATTCTCACCCGAATTTGTTGGCGGTATCTTCTCCGCTATTATGCTGATCGTTACCTTCTGCCTCGTTGATATGTTCGACACCATTGGAACCCTTTACGGTGCAGCTTCTGAAGCAGATATGCTCGACGAAAACGGCGACCCCATCGACATTAACAAATCTATGGCTTGCGACTCTATCGCAACCTGCTCCGGTGCTGTTCTTGGCACCTCCACCGTTACCACATTCGTTGAAAGTGCTGCCGGTGTTGCTGCAGGCGGTAGAACCGGTCTCACCAGTTTGGTAACCGCTCTTTGCTTTGCAGTTTGCCTCTTCCTTTCTCCCGTTGCAAGCATTATTCCTTCTGCTGCTACCGCACCTGCTCTTATCTTTGTTGGTGTTCTTATGCTTAAGAACTTCTCTAAGGTTGATATGCAAGATATGAGAAGTGCAGTTCCTGCCTTCCTCACCCTCGTTATGATGCCCCTTACCTACTCCATTGCTAATGGTATTGGTATTGGCGCTATCGCATACGTTCTTATCACCCTTTTCACCGGCAAATATTCAAAGAAGGATATTGTTGTAACCCTTATTGCCGCACTCTTCGTTTGCAAATTCGTATTTGGTGCAATGTAATCTTTCGATTTATAAAACTATCCCCTCGGATTCCCGAGGGGATTTTTTGTACTATATTTGACATTTTTTGTGGGATGATGTATGATAGTAAAATCTTATTTATTCTTGCGAGATGAAATATCGTATGTTTAATTTTAAGGAATTTTTTAAGGGTATAAAGGCAGGACTTCCCGTTTGTGCAGGATATTTTTCGGTTAGTTTCGGTTTTGGTTCTATGGCGGTGGCTCAAGGACTTAGTATTCTTCATTCCATTTTAATATCCGCAACAAATCTTACCAGTGCAGGGCAGTTTGCAGGTCTTACGGTCATTGTATCGGGTGCTACCGTGCTTGAACTTATTCTTACACAACTCATTATAAACAGTCGATACTCCCTTATGAGCGTTGCACTTGGTCAAAAATTTGGACAAAAGGTCGGTTTTTGGAAGAGGATAATTTGTGCCTTTTTTAATACAGATGAACTTTTTGCTATTGGAATGTCGAGAAAAGAACCTCTTAGTCCTACGTTTTTTGTTGGTGCAGGGGTCATTTCTTGGGTTGGTTGGACGTCGGGCACCGCTTTGGGTGCTATTGCAGGGTCGGCTTTGCCCCTTGACATTCGTGCATCCCTCAGTGTTATGCTTTATGGTATGTTTATTGCTATTGTTGTTCCCGAAGTAAAAAAAGGCAAAGCAATGCTTGTAAATATGCTTCTTGCACTTATTTTCAGTTGTTTGTTTGCTTGGGTGCCGGGGTTAAATCAAATATCAAGCGGACTCGTTATCGTTATTTGCACCGTGGCAGCGGCGGCTATTTGTGCTATCCTCTTCCCCGTTAAACAGGAGGTGGCATAATGAATATATACCTCTTAATCGCAATAATGGCACTAACCACGTATCTTATTCGTGCTATTCCATTGACATTGCTTAAAAAGCCCATTAAAAGTCAATTTATAAATTCTTTTCTTCATTACGTGCCTGTGGCTTGTTTGACCGCAATGACATTCCCTGCTATTCTGTATGCCACCGATAACATTATCAGCGGTGTGTTGGGATTGCTTGTGGGAATTTTGATTGCCTGTTTTAATAATAATCTTGTTTTGGTGGCAATATCAAGTTGTCTTACGGTGTTTCTTTCAGAACAGGTTATTGGTTTACTTATAGGTTAAGTTTATAAAATATTTAAGGACTATGAAATTTCATAGTCCATTTTGTTTAAAATATCCCATTAGTGGGACATATTGTGTGATATGATAAATACATCAAATATAAAAGGAGAAGAGATATGGGAATTTTTGGAGATTTATTTGATCTTAATCACGATGGTGAGATGGATGCCTTTGAAAAGGCGGCGGAGTTTGGTTTTTTAACCGAAATGATGGATGCAGAGAAAAATGATGAACTGACTTCCGCAGGACTTAATCCCGCAGACCTTGAGGATATGGGATATTTTGAACGCCGTGAAGCGCTTAAAGATGCAGGACTTGACCCTGATGAATATGAGTTTTAAGAGGTGTTTATTTTGAAAAATAAGAAAATTTTATACATCGAACCGAGTGATTACATTCCAGAAGAACTAAGAAAAGAATATAAAATTGGAGAGTATTATACCAAGGAAACATTGGATAAAGAAAACGATAGTGAAAATAAAAAAGATTCTTTATAACAAAAAAGACCGAGTCATATGACTCGGTCTTTTGTGGTCGAAGTGCGGAGACTTGAACTCCGTGCCTCCTGGTCCCAAACCAGGCGCTCTACCGGGTGAGCTACACCTCGTTATTACGGATGTATTTTACTACATCCGCTTTATTTTTTCAAGTGTTATTTTAATTTTTATTTCTTATTTTTTTGATATTCTTTTTGTTTTTATGTAGAATTTTATTTTCCTACGCAGAAATTGTGGAAAATTCCGTCGCTAACTTCCTGAGTTACCTTCTCCCCTGTTAATTCCATTAGGGCTTCCATTGTCCATTGAAGGCACACCGACACCGCATCTAACGTATATCCCAAACTCAAGGATTCTATTCCTTCGGTCAATGACTTTTCGGCTCTTTTTGCACAGTCGAGTTGACGCTCGTTACTTATCATTGCTTGTGAGGGATCAAATTGACTAAGGGATAAAACATCCTTAACCGCATTATAAAGTTCATCAATGCCGTCGTTGGTTTTTGCCGATATGATAACCGATTTTTCCACGTATTGTTTTACGGTATCTTCTACCTCTTTGGCTTTATTTGCATCAACGTCGCTTTTGTTTATGATCGCTACTGCTTGTTTATCTTTACAATATTCAAGAAGTTCGGTATCATCGGCATCAATATCTCTGCTACTGTCTATCATAACGAGGATAAGTTCGCAGGACTGCATTACCTTTTTGGCTCGTTCAACGCCGATCTTTTCCACCTCATCCCCTGCAGTGTGAATACCTGCGGTATCGGATAGGGTGAGGCAAATATCCTTAAACATAACGCGTGATGTTACGACGTCGCGGGTGGTGCCAGAAATATCGGTTACTATAGAGGTATCGGCTCCGCACAGGACATTCATCAGGGTTGATTTACCAACGTTGGGTTTGCCTACGATGGCGGTATTTACACCATCACGAACTAATTTACCGCTATCGAAGGATTTAATGAGTTTTTGTATTCTTTCCCTTTGAGCGTTTAATTGTTCGGCAAGAACCGTTGGTTCAACCTCGGGAATATCTTCCTCGGGGAAATCTGCCCAAGCGGCAAGGTGGGAGGAAACCGAAATTATCTCATCCTTAATGCTGTTTATCTCATTAAACAATGCTCCTGAATGGGCGGTGATAGCGGCTTTGGCGGCGTTTTCTCCGTTTGCGCCGATAATATCCATTATAGCTTCCGCCTCGGTTAAACCTATCTTCCCATTCTCAAAGGCACGACGGGTAAACTCCCCCGGCTCTGCCATACGGGCTCCGTTTTCAAGTACAATGCGAAGCACCGCTCTTATTACATACATTCCACCGTAACAAGAGAATTCTACAACGTCTTCACCTGTATAACTTTTTGGAGAATTGAAAACCAGAGCAACGCATTCGTAGGTGGGAACGTTTTGCTCTAAAATATGACCGAAGGCGGCGGTATATCCTGCCACATCGGTTAGTTTCTTACCCGATTTGGATTTGAAAACTTTATCTGCAATTTTTTTGGCATCATCGCCCGAAATACGTACTACACCTATTCCACCAGGGGCGGATGCGGTGGCTATTGCAGCTATTGTTTGTGCCATATTTTTATTCTCCTGATATTATTTGATAGATTTTCTTGCTATATTTACTACCCTAACGATGATGGGACATAACACCAAATTTACACCAAGTTCAATAAGGAAGTTTACTCCTGCGAGACCTAAGAATAAATATCCTGCGGCGTTTTGACCGAATCCTGCACCTACTGCCCATTCGCCGATGGTATTGTAGAAGAAAATTCTACATCCTAAAAGAAAAATTCCTGTATTTACAACGGGGCAAACAAAGGCGGAAGTGTAGGCGCCAAGCCAATCGTTTATCTTGGAAAGTAATTCATAAACGAGTCCTGCAAAAAATCCGCAGAGAGTGCCCTTAAGAAGCACGGTGGTAATTGTTCCCGAAACGCTGATTGCCATAAAGGGGGCGGCATCACCGCTGACAAGAACTACGATACCGAATACAAGTCCAAGCCATGCACCAATGTATTTACCACAAAGGGCGGCACCAATAATAATGGGGATGAGCACTAAAGAAATGGAAAATGTTCCAAATCGAATGGTTGCTCCCACCATTTGCATTACTACCACTATGGCGGTTAATATTGCGCCAATAGACAACGCTTGTACGGGTGTAAATTTGTTTGATGTTTTACTGTTTTTCATAAATATTCCTCCACTGCTGTTCGTTTCTCACGATACAGCGTATTAAAATATATTTAACCGTTTTTCGGTTATTACCTTATTTTACGTTTTTATTATAGATTAAGCGAAGACCTTCCATTAAAAGATTTTGGTCGCTTATAATATCTTTTTTACAATGTTTAATAATAGAGGGGGCTCTGCCTCCTGTTGCAATTATGGATGCGACCTTACCGTATTCTTCCTCTATTCTATCCACCATACCGTCCATCATTGCGGCATTGCCGAAAATAATACCCGATTTAATGGATGAAATAGTATTGGTGCCTACGATGTTATCGGGATTTTCTAAATCTACCATTTGAAGCATAGAGGTTTTGGAAACTAAAGCTTCAAGAGAAGTGCCAATACCCGGGGCGATAGAGCCACCTAAAAACTCACCCTTTTCGTTAATATAACTAATGGTGGTGGCGGTGCCTAAATCTAAAACGATGCAGGGCAAGGGGTAATGGGCAATAGCGGCAACGGCGGCACACACAAGGTCTGCACCGAGTTGAGAGGGATTATCGATTTTAATATTTAGCCCTGTTTTAACTCCGGGGCCTACCGATATTGCATCCACGTTAAGTGCCTTTTTGATTGCCATTTTGATAGTATAAGAAAGGTTTGGCACTACCGAAGAAAAGATTGCTCCGTGGATATCTGCCCTGTTTATGTTGTGAAGTTTCATTATGCTTAAAATTTCAATAGCGTACTGGTCTTCAGTACGGTGATGGTCGGTTGACATTCGGGCAAACGCCACTAAATTGTCTCCTTTGAAAATACCAATGTTTGAACAGGTATTTCCAATATCCATTGAAAACAGCATTCTAAACTCTCCCTTCATATTTTTAACCTTAATATTATATATCATTATTTTTATTTTTTCAATATCTTTTTTATTATGTAACAGGTTGACTTTTTGGGATGTATATGATAATATAACAAGTGTTATATAACTTTAGTTATTTAGGAGAAATATTATGCCACCAAGGATTAAAATATCGAGGGATGAAATTATAAACACAGCCCTTAACATCGTAAGAGAATCGGGTGAACAAGCCCTTAATGCACGAAACATTGCATCGGCACTTTCCTGTTCTACTCAACCTATATTTTCTAATTTTGAGAATATGGATGAACTACGTCTTGCTGTTGTAGAAAAGGCAGATAATATTTTTGAAGAGTATTCGAGCAAGATTGAAGCAGAGGGTGAATTTCCCGACTACAAGGCAAACGGTATGGCCTATATTAAATTTGCAAGGGAAGAAAAAGAACTTTTTAAGCTTTTATATATGAGAAATCGTTCGGGTGAGCCCCCCGTTATTCATTCAAGAATTAACGACAAAATGGAAAATTTAGTTCACAAAAACACGGGACTTAAAGGTAATGACATCAAGTTATTTCATTTTGAAATGTGGGCTTTTGTTCACGGAATTGCTACAATGTTTGCAACGAATTATCTTGACCTTGATATGACCCTCGTGAGCAAAATGGTAACCGACACCTACAGGGGCCTTAGAAAACAGTATGGAATGGAGGATTAGTTATGGATGCAATTAAAATTGATAATCTTACCAAGAAATATAAAGACGTTGTTGCGGTTGATAATCTTAACCTTACCATACAAAAGGGTGAGTTATTTTCTCTGCTTGGCGTTAATGGTGCGGGTAAAACCACCGCTATTAAGATGTTATCTTGCCTTACAAAACCCACCGGCGGTGAGGCATTTATCAACGGGAAGAGCATTACAAAGGATGCATCATATATCAAATCTATAATCGCGGTATCACCACAAGAAACTGCGGTGGCGCCCCATTTAACGGTATATGAAAATCTTAAACTTATTTGCGGTGTTCACGGTTTTTCAAAGGATAAAACACGCGAAAAAATTAAAGTTTTGAGTGAAATGTTGGGACTTGATAGCGTATCTAACAAAAAGGCAGGAAAACTTTCGGGTGGATGGATGAGGCGTCTTAGTATTGCCATGGCACTTATAAGTGACCCCGAAATTTTATTCCTTGACGAGCCCACTTTAGGACTTGACGTTATTGCAAGAAGTGAGTTGTGGGATATTATCCGCAAACTCAAAAACGAGGTTACTATCATTCTTACTACACATTATATGGAAGAGGCGGAAGCACTCTCAAGCCGTGTTGGTATTATGAAAGAGGGAAAACTCCTTGCCTTGGATACTCCCGAAAAAATTAAAGAAATCGCCCAAACCGACAGTTTTGAAAAGGCGTTTATTCAAATAGTTAAGGGGGTAGAAAAATGAGAATGTTAACATTTGCAAACCGCAACGTTAAAGAGATTTTAAGAGATCCTCTTAATTTGTTTTTCGGATTAGGTTTTCCTATTGTGCTTATTCTTTTGTTAAGCGCTATTCAGGCAAACATCCCCGTTGAACTTTTTGAAATTGGACATCTTACCCCTGGTATTACGGTGTTTGGACTTTCCTTTATGACATTGTTTTCGGCAACGCTTATCTCGAAGGATAGAGGCAGTTCACTTTTGCAACGGTTATATACCACGCCCCTTAACCCTACCGATTTTATTTTAGGATATGCCCTGCCCATACTTCCTATTGGGATGGCACAAAGTATAATATGCTACCTTATTGCAATGATTTTAGGACTTAAATTTACACCCAATATTTTATTGGCTATTTTATTTATTATTCCCGTTTGTCTTTTATATATAGCACTTGGACTTCTTTGCGGAAGCGTGTTTAACGACAAGCAGGTGGGTGGCATTTGCGGTGCTTTGCTTACCAACCTTTCGGCCTGGCTTTCGGGAATTTGGTTCGACCTTAATCTTGTAGGCGGTGCATTCAAAAAGATTGCTTATGCCCTGCCCTTTGTTCACGCGGTAGAACTTGAAAGGGGTATTCTTTCGGGGGATTTTACAAATGCACTTTCTCACCTTTGGTGGGTTTTGGGATATGCCATTGCACTTATGATTTTGGCGGTACTTTTGTTCCTTAGACAGATGAAAAAACAATGATTACACCATATTTGACCGCACTGTAGGGCAGGGGCAAGCCCCTGCCCTACGCTACACAAAAAGACCTATCCGTTTGGATAGGTCTTTTTTTAGTGTTTAATATTCAGTTCTTTTTCCGGTATAGCCAATAAGTTCAACTCCGGCATCACATGCTACTCTTGTTAAATTCGTATTGTTTGTTAAATCTAACGAAGTAATATTAGTATTGTAACAAGACAAAATACGCAACTTGGTATTATTTGTTAAATCCAAAGTTTCAATATTATTCCAACTACACTGTAGGTTGTCTAAGTTTTCATTACAACTCAAATCTAACTCGGTTATTCCAGTGTAAAAACAATTTAAATTTTCAAGAAGAAGATTGTTACTTACATCTATGCTTGTTAAATCAAGATTACTTGAACAACTTAATTCTTTCAGTTTTGTGTTTTTGCTTACATCAAGTTCGGTTAAACGGACACGGTCACAACTTAAAATTTCTAATTCGGTAAAAAACTCAATGCCTTTTAGAGTTGTTATTTCGTGATATGGAATTTTATTCGGATCTTCAGGGTAATACTCATAATTTCCAACATAAAGTTCGGTTACCTTAGAAATTTCGTATTCGGAAAGAGCGAAGTCACCGTTTAGGTCAATTACTTCGTAAACATACTCAAAGAAATAGTCATCTGGGAAGTTGTCGGGATGAATTTTAACTACTTCCGGAGTTGTATCTACAAAAGGTGGTTCTACCTCAGAGGGGTCTTCCACAGCGGAGAAATAGGTGATTTTGCCTACAGAACGTTGAAGAACAAGCAAAGCATCTTCTGCATTGACTACTCCGTTGCCCGTTACGTCTGCGGCAACAAGTTGCGCGTCGGTGAACTCAGTTTTACCTACTCCGTAGTAAAGCACGTTCAAAGAGTCTATGGCATTAACAACACCGTCACCGTCAACATCGCCGTAGATTGTAACCTCTGCACTAACGATAGGTAAAATGCACATAACCATTACCATTGATAAAATGACCGACAATACTTTTTTCATAACTAAACCTCCTAAAAATATTTTTAACAAAAAGTGCGGCTACCGAAGCAACCGCACAAAAAACGCAAACTCCGATAGTCGCGAAACCAATTCAATATAAAGGGCAATTTGCACAATCGTATTGACGGAACTTGCTTTTTTATCAAATTCACAATACGATTATTGGCAAAGAAGGCGTAATTATACTAAAAAAATCGCCCCTTTTATTTATATTCAATTGGTTTCGCAACTATATTTTAACATATATTTTTCTAAAATGCAAGTTTTTTATTTTTCAAACCGTTCTTTGAGTTTTTGAAGGGCTTTTTTCTCAATGCGGGAGACGTAGGATCGGGAAATGTTAAGTTCATCGGCTATCTCGTTTTGAGTTTTGGCGGTTTCTCCCATTACTCCGTAGCGTTTCATTATTATCTCTTTCTCCCTTTCGTCCAGCACCTCGTTTATGTAACTCGATAATTTTACCGCCTTCATTTTCATATCTACCTTATCTACAATATCATCATCTTCGGAGATGATATCCATAAGGGTTAGGGCGTTGCCCTCTTTATCAAAATCAATGGGTTCACTTATGTATACGTCTTGTGCTGATTTCTTATTTGCCCTTAAACTCATTAAAATTTCGTTCTCAATACATCGGGATGCATAGGTGGCAAAACGGGTTTCCTTTTCGATACTAAAGGTATTTATCCCCTTTATAAGTCCGATTGTGCCGATTGATATTAAATCATCTTGCTCCTCCCCCGTTGAATAGTATTTTTTGACTATGTGGGCAACAAGTCGCAGGTTATGTAGGATGAGTTTTTGATGGGCATCTTTATCTCCTGCCCTCATTTTTTCGAAACAATCTCGCTCCTCTTTTGCGGATAGGGGTTTTGGGAATGACCCGTTGTTATTTACGTGAAGAAGGATGCAAAAGGCACAAGAAACGCAAATTCCTAAAAGATATGTCAACATATAAACACCTCGCTAAAATGATACTTCATCTTATGCGAGGTGTATTAATTTTGTGCTTGTACGATATATAATATTTTTATATTTAATCTACTATGCCTCTAAATATACGAGGTGGGATATGCCGGGGATGGTTTGGTTTTGCAATACCGTTGTAGGGGAATGAAGTGATCCTGTAGCGCAAAAAAGCACCTTTTTTAGATTGCCGTCGGTCATATTATTGAGAATTTTAGAGCATAACACCGATGCCGAGCATCCGCATCCCGAACCACCTGAATGGACGTCTTGTTTTTTATCGAAAAAGATATTTGTTCCGCAATCGGAATGGACTTTAGATATATCTATTCCGTCATTCTTTAGTATTTCGACAAGCAATCGGCTTCCCACCTGACCTAAATCTCCCGTTAATATTAAATCGTAATCGGTGGGGTTTGTGTTGGTTTCGGTAAGAAAGGTTTTTATGGTATCTGCGGCGGCGGGGGAAAATGTCAAGAGAACACCATAAAATTTTATAGTGTTCTCCACTCAACCGAAATTCTTGTTACAATATCACGCAATTTATTGCCGTCTATTTCATAATCTAAAATTTCATCTACTGTATCTGCATAGTAATCTTCATATTTACCTGGGTATTCTTTTTGCGTTGAATCAGACGGTCCGACACAAAACTGTTCCGGGGAATCGGGCGTTTTTTTCATATACTTAAACGCACCAAAGCTGTTACCATTCCATTCGAAAACTATTTCGCCACCGTATTCCAAACTCCATTTAAAGTCAGCAAGTGACTCGAAAAACATATCATCCGAGGTTACAATAATTGGATTGCTCATAAATTTTCTCTCCTTGTAACGCTTTAATTCCGTCTTTTCATTGGGATTATTAATAAGGCATCTAAATCGTTCGGCAAATGACTTCCACCTGTGTTATAACATCTCTTAAGGATGTATCACCAAGCATAAAAGAAAGAACTTCATCTACTGTAAGATATAGTTTTTCCGTTTCTTGTTTGTATGATTCAGCAATGCTTATCTCTTTGGCAGTATGTGTAATACTGTAGGTTTTATCTTCCCATTTGAAAAGCACTTCGCCACCGCGAATCATACAATCTTCAAAATCGCTAATTGATTCAAAATTATAGTCAGAATTATTGATATACATGTTATTTTTATTGTTCATGTGTTGTTCTCCTTTATAATTTTTAAATTCAGGAATATTTCCGTAATAATTAGTATGAGGTTTTTCAAAATTAGGAAAACCGAATTTAGGGTGTTCCCAGTTTATCGTGTGGTCATGAGGAGTTGTATGAATATGACTTTTATTATGGTCGCTATAATGTCTTTCAGCAATCGCTCTTCCATCGGGACCAATTTTTGTGTCATATCTTTCTCCATTTTTCATTATTGTTGTTTTAATTTCTCCCGGTTCTCCTAAAAATCGTTTATCTTCTTCCTTTTTAGGTTGCCATTCGCCGCCGTAGGCACTGCCCATTCCCTTTTCTTCATAATCGGAAGTAACGTAACCTTTCTTAATAATTATATCACAATCTTTAGGTAAAGGCAATTCCCCGGTAATATATTTAACATATTTTGAAGGTTTGTAATCTTTTTCTTGATATTTCCACGATGAAAGTTCATAGTCAACAAAGACAATATTACCCTTCATTTCGGGGAACGGTGTATTATAACATATTATTTTTTCGGGTTGGATTCGCCTTAACATCTCATTGTACCCTTTTAAGAAAAACTCTTTTTGGTCTTTATGATTTCCGTGTTCAGACACCATATAGGTTGATACAGCCACGGTACTCCCCTTTGGAACACCTAAAAAACAGAAGTCAAATGTGTTCTCGTCGCCCCAACTTACTGTCGGTATAACCTTAATCCCTTTGTCGGCTAAATATGCACCACAAAATCGATTTCGAAAGGTATTGTAAAGTTGAATTGTGGGATTCATTTCACGATACATACTAAAATCCGGTGATAGAACCGCTTTGTACGGTTTTAGTTTTTCTATATACTTATTGGGATTTTTCCAAATGTTTTCGAATTTATAATCATACAAAAAGAAATGAATAATTCGGTCGTTATACTTGGTATCATCGGCTTTAGCTCTATCAAATCCAAGCAATAATAAACCTTCAAAGTCATTATCTGTAAATTCCGCTTTTGGGATATTGGGTATTTTGTACTTGCTCTCCCCTTTCTCATCAAATTGGTTCCGCAAAAACAACGGGTCTGTTCGATAATTATAGTTTTCTAACGTCATGTTTTTCTCCTAATATTTTCGTAAGGAACAAAAAGCCCCTCCATATATAGAGAGAAAAACGACATTTGTTGTCCTTTATTAAGCAACAAATATACATTTTTGAATTATGCTTTATAAAATTCAACAAGCCCGCTGCAATTATGCAGCGAGCTTGTTATTTATAATATTATTTTGCGCGGTACTGAACCCACTCTTGTACGTTATTGATAGAATCGGTTGCAGCAACTTCGGTAAACCCTTCATAATAGTAAGTATATACCTTTGAACGATCTGCGTAACGATACTCAGTATGAGTAACGGCGGGAACCCAAGAGGATCCTCCATAGAACCATATATTTTTCAAATAACTGCCATGTGCACAATTGTAGGAACCATAAAGTTTATTGGTCGAATCCTTTAATGTCAGTTGATAGTCTATATAAATCTCTTCATAGGTGTTACAACCATTCCAACCCTTTGTACCACCCATATCGTGGGCAGAATTGACGTACCTCCAATAGTGATATTGGGTATATCCTGCTTTATCTGTTACCGTCTTGGTCTCTACTTTTCTGGAATCGCTGGATGACACCGCTGATTTAGACCAACTACTCCAAGAACCATATGATCCCCAAACCCATGTAGAATCCTTGTACTGGCTATGTCCATCCGGTACTATGGGTGTGCTTGAAGTCGTTAAAGTATATCTCCACTTTTGGTTAACAATTTCTGCTCCTTCAGGAACCTCAGATGCCAATACCCAGTCAGATGTTTCGTTCAGCGTCCAGTGAGCGTAAATCGTAACATCCACCATTGAATTCATTACAGTGTCAGCTGTTACAGCTTCTCCGCCTTCTGCTTCTGTATACCAGCCATTAAAAGTATAGTAATCACGGGTGGGCGTAGGCAGTTCACCAAACGAAGATCCCCACATCACCAATTTGCTGTCGGTGTCAACGACACCCCCATTAGCATCAAAATACACATAGTGAGAATTTAACATATTCGTGTATTCGTCTTCGGTAATATACTTGATTTCAGCATTGGTTAATGTGAAATACTTGTCGTTTTCTACAGTACCACATACGAGAACGTTGCCATCAAATACGGCAAGTCTAGTAGTTTCGGTTACACCTGTTGCACGGTTTAGCGAAATGGATTTGCTGAGAACAGCGACATCTCCACTTGTGGAAACACTATTTAGACCCTGCAACGAGATGTTAGTTGTATCCGCTTCAAGCACTAATCCAACACCGAGAGCATTTGCTATCGTCACTTGATTGAGTGTAACATTTTGAGAATTTAATTTAAGCGAAACCGTAGTATTATCAGCAAATGTCATTCTGTTAATAACAGTAGTAATTGCCGATGATTCGATAGCAATATTGGTGTAGGTTTTGCCGCTACCGTTTATCGCAAAACACTCTGTAGCATCAGTTACAAGCAATTTATTGCTCAAGGTGTCGGTTAAGGAATCTAAATTTAATGTTAGCGATAATGCACCACACACAACAGCATTTTCAACCACTTTAGAATTAGATGCATTTATATCAACTTCATTTACATTATCAAACACATTGGACCCTAATGCCGTCACGGTTGAATCCACTGTAAACTTCTCGAGAGCAATACAACCCGCAAATGCACGATTGCCAATTGTTAGTAAGGATGTATAGCTAACTGTTTTTAGAGATATGCAACCATTAAAGGCATCATCCGGAATTTTTGTTATATACTTGCTCAGTCTTACAGAAGTAATTGTTTCATTTCCAGAGAAAACATCTTTATCAATACCTGTTACTTTAACAACAGTCGTAGTACCATCACCATTATCAAGAGTCATATAATCAGGAATGTAAACATTCTTTGCTGTTCCTTCGTAGTCTGTGATTGTGCCGGTACTACGATCGATAATAAGACCAGTTGTGCTCTTCAACGCTTTAGAAACATATTCGTTCACCGATACAGGAACTTCAAAGGGAAGTACACCATTGTTATAATCCTCAAATTTTGGATCATTCTTAGAGTAATCGGTAAACTCTGTTGTTTCATCATCCAAAACACTATAGGTATAAACGTAGTAAGAATGCGTGGCAATATCATAACCAACTACTGCAAACACATGAACCGTTCCTGCACAAACCAATCGGTAATATCCCGCTGCAGCATTTTCGTTAGTCCAAGATGCCGTAGTTTCTTCTGCGGTAACACTGTTGTATGCAAACGAAGAAGAATATCCCTTCGTTTCCTGTTCTTCGGAACTTGTTGCTTCAGTAGAACTATCACTTCCACCTGTAGACTTAGAAATACTATAACCCCAAGCGTTACTAATACTATTAGCTATTGAACTAGAAACACTTTTACTGTGACTTGAACTATTACTATCAGAATAACTTTTTTCGGAGTTCCATGTGCTACCATTGGATTCTGATTCTTCGCTGCTTTCGCCCGATTCATCAGTATCTTCCATAGACATACCCATGCTCATTTTCACTTCAGTTTTATACATACCAGTATTAACTCCACCAGAAACCTCTGCATCCATATCCATCGAGTTTTTGGAAATAGTTTTAGATGTTGTTCCTTCTTTTGAAGCGATTTCCTTGGAAGTTCCTTTACTTTCATTGCCGCTATCAGTGTGTGCCTTAGAAGAACTATCACTAATGTTAACACTATACGTGTCGGTAGAGGTATCAGAATGGTCTTCAGTTTCGGTAATTAATTCATTCCAATCTTTTGACAAACTCCACGATGAAGATTTTACTGTAGCATTAGATATAGATTCATTAACCGTTTTCGCTTCGGAAGTCGTAACAGATCCACTCTTTGTATATGTTTCAGTAAAGGTCATTCCAGCCGTTGTATTTGTGAACGACTTTAACGTATAAAGAGGTACATTGATAATAGAACCAATATCATAGATAAAATAGTATTTACCGTTTTCAGAATCGTCAATAATGACGGGGCCTTTTTCCAAATAATTGTTCGGTCTGGTTTGGTTCCTCTGACTGGTCCAGTTAGCATATAGAGTAATATCCGCTGTACCGGGTTTAATGGTCTCAACAATTTTTCCGGTCGAATCTGACCAACCCATAAAAATATAACCGTCCCAATCAAGGTTTTCAAGCGGTGTAGTCTGATCAATGGTACGCGTTACACTTGCCTTGGGAACCAGAGGAGAATCAAACGTAATGGTATAAGGCACTTTCTCCCATTGTGCATAGTAAACTTTATTGCCTGTAGTGCCTACAGGAATCTCATTGACCTGTGTGCCACCGGTTTGAGCTGTATACCAGCCTTTAAAATTATAGCCATTTACTATTAAGTCCTGAAGTTCTAATCCGTCTTCAGCAGTATACGTAGTAGGATTACTGTTTTCAATATCTAAAGAGGCTAAATATGTATCGTTATTTGCAACGTGATAGGTGACGGAATATTCCACTTTCTGTAATACCGGTATTATCTCTTGAGCAACAATTACTGTGTTGCAAATGGAACAATGGGAACCCTCTGTAAGTCCGGTTGTCGTATATGTTGCTTCTACTGCGGGATCGACAACTGCCACATGGCCTGAAGCTTTAATCACAGTATCTTCCAAAACAATTTCCGTTTTACCATTTGCATCGCTAAAATATTTATTGCATTCTGAACAATGCCAGTAAGTGATATTACCATCTACCGTGCAGGAGACAGCCGATTCTGCTGTTTCTGACATTACGTGTTGACACTTGGGAGTAGAAGGTTTTAAGGTAATATCATATCCTGCAATATAACGTCTGATAAAAACAACATCCGTACTATTAAGCAATCCGTCATCATTTACATCGCCAGCAGCTTCCTTAATTGTAATATCGTAACCGGCAATATATCGTCTCAGATAAACTACGTCGGTAGAGTTGATAGTTCCATCGTTGTTAAGATCACCAGGGGTATAATCTAAAATTTTAATTATACCATCATCTAGCGAAACACTGATAGAATTTAGATCATTATCAATAATTGCACCTTTGTCATACGAAAAACTAATGTCAATTTTTTCGTTAGAAGGTGCTTCTTCAGAAATCACAAATGTTAAGGTAGCTATAATACCATCCATAACATCTTCTTCATTCACAAACTCGGCATCCCATTGAAGATTACATCCACTTTGAAGACTTTTTGGTGCGGTAAAAGTCATATAACTCAAAGCTCCTCCACTATCAACCGATACAAGTGTAGCATACTCGTCGTCATATTCTAATTTAAGAGTCATACCTAAAATCCCAGGATTTTTTTCAATAGCAACATCAACAGTAACTTCCGCACCACTTGCTGCATACGAATCATTAACTGTAATTTTAGGTCCAGAACCCGCGGCAAATACGTTAATAACGCTCAACGGTATACTTGTCAATATCATAGTAGCTACCAAAAGTGCCGAAAAAAATCGTTTAAGTTTCATTTATGTTCTCCTCCTTTTATTGTATTGTAAATACACCATTTATAATTGACATATTTACCGATGATAAATCATTGTCAATAATAGCTCCGTTATCATAACTTAAGATGATATTATGAGCACCTGCCGTAGCAGTATCTGAAACATCAAAATATAATGTAAGTACAACGCCATTTGTAGCATTTTCAGGCATTACTACTTCAGCATCCCATTGAAGTGTGCAACCATTTTTCAAAGTTCTTGGATTTGTAAATGTCATTTCACTTAATGCAGCACCTTTTTCAATGCTTGTGAGAGTCAATGCACTATCATCATATCCTAATTTCAAAGTCATTCCAACGATACCCGGATTGTTCATAATGTTAAGTGTAACCGCAACATCTGTGGAACCCGCAACAGCAGAAACACTTGCTACCTTAATAGTCGGCTCATTAATTTTGGTATATGTTGCTGTAACTACCATATTGGTGGTTACATTGCTAAAATCCTTATCCCAACCGGCGAACACGTATCCATCTCTTGTAGGTTCAGCAGGAGCAGTTGCAGCTTTGCCAGATTCAACTTCTTCGGTCTTCAAAATAGTATTGTCATAATCCTTAAAGACTACTGTGTATTTGTTTGTAGTGGGAGTAGATGTTGTTACACCTACATAACCTGCATCAATTCTCGTACCATTAGAAAATACAATCCAAAGATGCAGTTTATCATCTACGTAACTATTAACAACACTTACTCCATCATTCCCGTTTGATCCTTCTGCTTTTATTCCAGTGTTGGTATCACCAATCCACCAGTTACCATCTTTAATGTATGGAGTTTTACCATCTATACCTGGATCACCTTTGTCACCCTTAATATAGGCAATCTTTTGTGCTACGTCACTATTGGTATAGGTTACATACAAATAACCGTCATTACCAACACTTATTTCTTTTATACCAATACCATCCTTACCATCAGCACCTTTTGCGCCTCTGATTGGACCAACTGTTTGTGTTCCTCCATCGGTGAATGTCAACTTAAGCATATCATCATCAGTAAGTTCTGCCAATTTAACACCTACGCCGTCACTACCAACAACCTTATCTAAAGTAACAACTTTATTATCGGTATAAGTAATAACCAATTTTCCTTCGGCATTGATTTCAGTTTTAGCAATGCCAATACCATCTTTACCCTTGATATTACCAAGAGTTATAACGGTATCGTTGTCAAGTGTAACTGTTAAAATGCCTTCCGCTGATACGGTAACATTCTTGATTCCAACGCCATCTTTGCCATCTTTACCATTAGTACCGTTAGTGCCATTTGCACCGTCCTTACCGTCGGCACCAACCACAACACCAACATCAATAGTTGTATTATTGGAAAGTTTTATAATAAGATGGTCATTTTCATCAATTTCAGCACCGCTTACGCCAATGCCGTCCTTACCGTCAGCACCGTTAGTACCATTTATACCATCAACACCCTCTGCTTTTACGCCAGTATCGGTTTCGCCAATCCACCAGTTACCGTTTTTTATATAAGGTGTGTCACCATCGGCACCGTCTTGGCCATCTTGACCATTTTGACCATCTTGGCCATCCTGACCGTTTGTACCATCTTCACCTTCGGCTTTTACGCCTGTGTCAGTATCGCCAATCCACCAATTCCCATCTTTAATATACGGTGTTTTACCGTCTACGCCATCTTTTCCATCGGCGCCATTTTGGCCATCTTTACCATCAGCACCATTCTGACCGTTAGCACCAACAACTACGCCAAGATTCTTTTTAGTGTTATTAGAGAAAGTTAAAACAAGTTCATTATCAGCATTGATAGTTGCATCTGTTATGCTAATTCCATCCGTACCATTTGAACCATCTTTACCTGCTTCACCAGTAGCTTTAACTCCAGTAGATACATATATATTACCGCCATCGGTAGAAATTTCCCATTCATTAGTAGTTGAATTAATTTGAACTCGAGGAGCAGCAACACCTGTTCCAACTCCACCGTTATCGCTAACAATCACTCCGAGATTATCGGTAGTATTATCGGTATAGGTGACAATAAGCTCACCAAGAGCGTTAATTTCGGTATTCTTAATGCCACGACCATCCTTACCGTCAGTACCGTTTTGACCATCCTCACCGTTGGCACCAACAACTACACCAAGATTTTTCTCAGTATTATTAGAGAATGTAAGAACTAACTCATTTGCAGCATTTATAGATGCACCGGTAACGCTTACGCCATCCTTGCCATCAATACCATTAGTGCCGTTTATACCGTCCTTGCCGTTGGCTCCGTCTTTACCATCAGCACCATCTTTTCCGTCAGCACCCTTGATACAGCCAAGATTTAAAGTAGAGTCGTTTGTTAATGTAATGAGCAATTCGTCAGCATCGGTGATCTCAATATTTTTAATACCGACGCCATCTTTACCGTCTACACCATCTTTACCATCAGCACCGTTTTGTCCGTCCTTACCATCAGCACCGTTCTGACCGTTAGCACCAACAACTACGCCAAGATTGTCTACTTGATTATTAGAATATGTAAGAATCAATTCACCTTTGGCATTAATTTCAGATTTAATTACACTAACCCCGTCTTTGCCGTCAGCGCCATCTTTACCATCTGTACCGTTTGCGCCATCAACACCTTGTGCTTTTACACCGGTATCAGTTTCACCAATCCACCAGTTACCGTTCTTAATATAAGGTGTATCGCCATCGGTACCATCTTGACCATTTTGACCGTTTTGTCCATTCTGACCATTGGTGCCATCCTTGCCTTCGGCTTTGACACCGGTATCATCATCACCGATCCACCAATTGCCATTTTTAATGTATGGTGTTTTACCGTCAACTCCATTAGCGCCGTCCTGACCGTCTTTGCCGTCAGCACCGTTCTGTCCATCTTTACCATTAGCTCCAATAACTTTTCCAAGGTTAGAGCGCTGATTATTAGAATATGTAAGAACAAGTTCGCCATTAGATGTAATTTCGGCTCCGGTAACACTAACACCATCTTTACCATCAATACCATTAGTGCCGTCCTGACCATCCTTGCCATCAGCACCATCACGACCAACTACAACACCAAGGTTTTCTGTTGTGTTGTTGGAATAAGTGATAACAAGTTCGCCATTGTTATTGATAACAGTAGAGATGATTGCGGTGCCATCTTTACCATCGGCACCTGCATCGCCTTTATCTCCTTTGTCGCCTTTTGCGCCGATTACAACACCAAGATTTGCCTCTTGACCATTAGAATATGTAAGAACAAGTTCTCCGTTTGCGTTAATTTTGGATGAAGTAACGCTTACGCCGTCTTTGCCGTTCATGCCGACAACTTTATCAAGGTTTACGGTTTTGCCATCGGAGAAACCAATAACCAGTTGTCCGTCAGCGTTGATATTTGCAGTTGTAATGCTAATGCCATCTGCACCATCTTTACCATCAGCACCATCTTTACCATCAGCACCATCTTTGCCGTTGGCTCCATCTTTACCATTGGTGCCATCTTTTCCATCCGCACCATTTGTACCAACAGCAACACCAAGATTTAAAACAGTGTCATCGGAAAGAGTTAAAATTAATTCACCTTTTGAATTAAATTCTGCATCTTTGATGCTTGCTGTATTATCTGCAGTTGCCTTTAGAGAAGCAATCCACTCAGATTCAGTACCTAAGTATCCACTATCCACTGCAACTTGATAAGCAGATTTACCGTTTAAGGATGCAAGCCACTCTTGAACATTACCTTCGTATCCGTATTGAACGGCAAGTTCATAAGCGGATAGTCCGTTTTCAATAGTGGTTGAAGCAGGAATACTTATCTTATTAACTAAGATAGTAGTTCCTGCCGAGATGCCCACAACTAATACAACTGCAATGATAGTTGCAAGCACCTTCTTGAGCAAGGAATTCTTCATATATACGCCTCCAATTACGGCATTTCTCAAAAGGTGTACTTTTTGATAGCCGTTTTATGATATAGAATTATATCACGAAACACATAGAAACGCAATATATTAATGCAAAAAATATTGAAAAAAATTGGCAAATATGTATTTTCTTTAAAATCGTTTGTTATTTATAGTTTTATCAAAAAGTACACCTTTTGATAGCCGTTTTACTATTTCAACCATTTCCTGACACCCGATATTCGCGTAATTTACGGTAAAAAGTCGCTTCACTCATATTGCAAAGTCGCAGCAAGTCATCAATTGATAGCTGCTTTTTTTCCCATTGTTTTATAATTTCCCCAAATTCGTTCGGAACAGGCGATTCCGGTCTTCCAAACCTAACGCCTTTTGCCTTTGCGGCGGCAATGCCTTGTGCTTGCCGCCTTTTAATATTTTCACGTTCGTTTTGTGCAACAAAGGAGAGTATCTGCAACACAAGATCTGCGATAAAAGTCCCCATCAAGTCTTTACCGTTTCGAGTATCAAGTAACGGCATATCTATCACACAAATATCAACACCAATATCTTTAGTCAATATCCGCCACTGCTTTTGAATATCCTCATAGCTACGACCCAAACGGTCAATAGAGAGTATGTAGAGCAAATCTCCCGCCTTTAATTTCTTAACAAGTTTTTTGTACTGTGGCCGTTCAAAATCCTTACCAGACTGCTTGTCGATATAAACATTATCCATTGGCACATTATTATTGTTCATAACAATAAGCTGCCGATCTTCGTTCTGATCGATACTTGATACTCGCACATAACCATAAACATTTTCCATAGTATTACCTCCTCTTTTCAACAATATTCTACAATGTTTGTATAAGTTTTGCTTTTAGATAATATAGGAAAACATATTTTTTGTTTCAATTTTTTACGAATACCGTTAATAATATTTGGAATCATATAGTTTAGAGATATTCAAATATTATAATTAACAAGAAACTTACTACTCCGATTTATCCTTTTATTGCTTTGTATGTAAGTGGGGAAAAATCAAGTGCAAAGGGTTTAATAATTTAATAGAACTCTCTTAAAAATATTAATTCACTTAAGAAGAAATCTATGCTCTTATTATATTTAATCTCTGCATAGTATAGTTGTCTACAACTATGACAACTTATTAAAATAAATTCATAATCATTAAAGTAACGGCAGGGATTTCTCCCTGCCGTTACTTTAATACTATTTATTAAGATCCTTTCCCCATTATTGCAAAGAACATGTCTATTACTATTATAACACTTACACCTGAAGATTTTAAAGAAACAGAACATACGTCTATTGTTGAAATTATTTAGATTAAAAGATATGGGAATTGACGGTAAAACAATATTGGAATTCCATCAAAAACTTACGATAATTGATAACGCCATTATCTAGTATTGTAGCGTCAATTTCTTATCCTTCGGTTCTCACGAAAAAACTATTATGCCGCCTGAAGATACAGATATTGCGACAAATTTGCATAAAATCCTTTTAAATAATCCTATTTGCAACTTTTTATATTTTTATAATGCCGTTGATGCATATCGAAAATTGGAAAATTTTGGAGGACGCTATTCTCGGGGAAAATGTCAAGAGAACACCATAAAATTCCTTGAAAATTTTTTTCAGACCTTCAGATTTGGAAAATTATGGGTGCTTCCATGGGAGACCCTAATGTTTTACACCATAAATAAGCGTGTGGCAGTAAACTGTCACACGCTTTATCATTACGCCGTCTTTTTCTTTTTCGTAGGCTTTTCAGGTTCAATAAGATGCTTGTTAAGTTCAATATACTCAACCACTTGCAGATAGGCATCATAAAACTTGAATACAATCTCGATATCTCCGCCTTCGTGTACGAAAATCCCCTCTATAAGTTCGGTTACTATCGGCCTTGTTAAAGCCTCAATATTACCGTACTTCTTAAAATGCGCTACAAAATCGTTATCTTCGTTAATACCGTTTTTGAATTGCTCTGCCGATTTGGTAAGTCCGGCAATTTTTTCGTCAATAACCCTAAGCCTCTCATTAAGACGTTCCTTTAACATTTGGTACTCATCCATTGTAATAACACCGCTTTTCCAGTCAGGATAAAGGTCAGTAAGCATCGTTACCAATTTTTCCCGTTCAGATACTTGCGTTTTGAGTGCCTTTTGAAGATGAGTTGATTCACTTTTTCGTTTAGCATTATTATTAATCAGATCTAACATATCACTCATCGTAACCGCAGTGTTAATCATATTTTGAATGGATAAAAAAACCGCCTCTTCTAACTTGTCAATACGTATGGTGTGGTTTGTGCAGGCTGATTTTTTCATCTTTCGTGCCGTAACACAACGGTAATAATGATAAGTGGCATACGGATGCTGATTGGTCTTTTTATTCATCACACGCTTGCAGTCTGC
>JAFVID010000053.1 GCA_017474205.1 Clostridia bacterium
CGTGGTGAAATTCAAGTTATAGGTGCAACTACCTTTAATGAATATCGTAAACACATTGAAAAAGATAGTGCTTTGGAGCGTCGTTTCCAACCCGTAACTATAGAAGAACCCTCGGTTGACGATACTGTAGACGTTCTTTTGGGTATCAAGGAATATTATGAAAAATATCATAATGTTAAAATCCCCAATCATCTTATTAGAAGAGCGGTTGTGCTTTCAGAAAGATACATCAATGACCGCTTCTTGCCCGACAAAGCAATAGACTTGCTTGATGAGTCTTGTGCTTGTGCATCCCTTAAAAATAAAGCGGCAGATATTCTTTTCACCGAAACAAAGGCAATCAACGCCCTTGTTGCTGAAAAAGAAGAAATTGAAAATGATGTAGAGAATATCGATTATGAGCGTTTAGCCCAAATTAAGAGTGAGCTTACAAGAAGAGAACAAGCTGCAGATGAGGTTAGAGAAGAGGCAAATTCCGCCGTTGTAACCGAGGATGATTTGGCTCACGTTATTGAACTTTGGACCGGAATTCCCGCATCCAAGGTCAAAGAAAGCGATTTAAGACGTCTTAAGGGTCTTGAAGATAGAATTAAAGAAAAGATTATTGGTCAAGATGAAGCGGTAGATTTAGTATCTAAAGCGGTTATTCGTTCAAGGGTGCAAATATCCACAAAACGTCGTCCTGCATCCTTTATTTTTGCAGGACCTACAGGTGTTGGTAAAACTGAACTTGTAAAGGTTTTGGCTAATGAATTATTTAATTCTCCCGAAACACTTATCCGCCTTGATATGTCTGAATTTATGGAAAAACATTCCGTTTCTCGTATTATAGGTGCCCCTCCGGGATACGTTGGATATGATGAAGCAGGTCAACTTACCGAAAAGGTTAGAAGAAAACCCTATTCAGTTCTTCTGTTTGATGAAATAGAAAAGGCACATCCTGATGTTATGAATATCCTTCTTCAAATTCTTGATGACGGTAGAGTTACCGATGCTCATGGTCGAAATGTTAATTTCGAAAATACTGTTATTGTTATGACAACAAATGCTGGTTCCGGTACAGGAGAAACCTCATTTGGCTTTGGTAAATCCGAAGCAAACCTTTCCACCGAAAAAACTATGAAGGCATTAAAAGAGTTCCTTCGCCCTGAATTTTTGGGTAGGGTAGATGAGGTTGTTTGTTTTGCACCTCTAACCCTTGATTCTTATGAGAAGATAGCGGAATTAATGATGAATGAGTTGAAGGAAGGTATGTCAGAAAGAGGACTTACCCTCAACTATGATAAAGAATTGCTTAAAGATTTAGCAAAAGAATCCTTTGGCGGAAGTCGAGGAGCAAGAGATTTAAGAAATGCTATTCGCCATAAGGTGGAAGATAAAATTGCAGGTGCAATGGTTGATTCTATTGATGAGGAAATTACTGTTGTTAACGTAACTACTGATGGTGTAACTTGCATATAGTTTTAATTTTCAATCAATCCTTTTAGAAAGAGATGAAATATAAATGTCAAATGTGTTTGAAAAATATGAATCAGGGGTTAGATCATATTGTCGTAGTTTCCCCACTGTGTTTGAAAAGGCGCAAGGGTCAATTTTAACCGACGCACAAGGTAAAGAATATATTGATTTTTTCAGTGGCGCAGGTGGCGTTAACTATGGTCATAATAATCCTTATATAATCAATAAAATGACCGAATACCTTGCAAGTGGCGGCGTAATACATTCTCTCGATATGTATACCGTTAAAAAGGAAGAGTTTATTTCTTATTTTCAAGAAAATATTCTCAAACCAAAGGGCTTCGATTATAAAATTCAATTTGCAGGACCTACAGGCACTAACGCTGTAGAAGCAGCACTTAAACTTGCAAGAAAATATACAGGCAGAACAAATGTGTTCGCATTTATGGGTGCCTTCCATGGAATGACAATGGGCTCCCTTGCTCTTACCACCGACCAAAGTTCCCGTGATGCCGCAGGTCTTCCTCTTATTGGGGTTACCCATATTCCTGCACCTTATATGTTCGAAAATCTTGATACCATCGAATATATGGATACAATCATTACCGACGACCATTCAGGTGTTGAAAAACCCGCCGCAATCATTCTTGAATCGGTTCAAGCGGATGGTGGTATTTATGCCTTTGATGTTGATTGGTTGAAAGCACTTCGTGCACTTTGTGATAAGCACGATATCCTCCTTATTTTGGATGATATTCAAGCAGGTTGCGGTAGAAGCGGTAACTTCTTCTCCTTTGAAAGAGCAGGAATTATCCCCGATATTGTAACTGTTTCTAAATCTATCGGTGGTGTAGGTATGCCTATGGCACTTGTGCTTTATAAACCTGAGCTTGATATCTGGTCTCCCGGTGAACATACCGGCACATTCCGCGGAAACCAACTTTCTATGGTTGCTGCAAAGGCAGCACTTGAAGTGTTTGTTAATGATAATATCGCTGAAAAGACTGAACATAGTCAAATGGTGATGGAAAAATATCTTAAAGAAAACATCCTTATCATTGATGAAAGAATATCTGTTCGCGGTATTGGTCTTATTTGGGGTGTTGATCTTTCTAAATTAGGCGGAGATGAACTCACTCGAAAGGTAATGCAAAACTGCTTTGAAAAAGGCCTTGTAATGGAGAGAGTAGGTAGAAATAACGCTGTAATGAAACTTATGCCTCCTCTTGTTATTGAAGATGATCTACTTATAAAAGGATTAGATATTCTTAAAGAAGTTTTGGTTGATTTGTTAAAATAAATATAAAATTAAAAGAGGTTCTAACCACGGTTAGAACCTCTTTTTTATAGTTGAATATTATTCAGCAACAGTAACTGAAAGTTCTGCAGAAATGCCGGTGTAAAGTTTTACGGTAACGGTATATGTACCGTAGGATTTGATATCTTTATCCAAAACGATTTTACGTTTGTCAATATCAATTCCCATTTGTTCTTTAATTGCATCGGCGATTTCATTGGTTGTAACCGAACCAAATAATCTTCCTGCACTACCTGCTTTAGCAGAAATTTTTACACTTTTGCCGTTAAGTTTTTCGGCTGATGCTTTAGCGTTATCCTCAGCTTGTTTCTTTTGAAACGCTACAGAATCTTGATGATTTTTGTGTTCATTTAATGCTTTGGCATCGGCAATAATTGCAAGACCGCGGGGTAAAAGGAAGTTTCTTCCGTACCCTTCAGCAACGTTAATAAGTTCACCTGCTTTACCTTTGCCTTTTACATCTGCTTTAAGTATAACCTTCATTTTTGGTCATCCTTTCTTTATGATATATTAGAATAATTTGTAATGGGTTTATATTTCCATAATGATAGGCATTATCATTGGATTACGACGGGTCTTTTTGTAAATGTAAGATGAAAGGGAGTCTTTTAGAACACTCTTAAGAGCGTTGATATCGACTGTGCCTCTATCTAACGCTGTTTGAATAGCGTCAACAGCAACGTTTCGAGCGTTTATCATCAACTCTTCATTTTCTTTAACATAAACAAATCCACGTGATAATATTTCAGGTTCGCTAACCATTTCGTATGATACTGTGTCAATGGTGAGCGCAACAACGATCATTCCACTTTCGGCAAGGTTCTTTCTATCTCTTAAAACGATGTTGCCAACATCACCAACACCTAAACCGTCAACGAGAAGTTTACCTGACGGTACTTCCTCCTTAATATTGACGTCATTAGGTCTTAATTCAATTACCTTACCAATGGTAGAAATAATGATATTTTCCTTTGGAATACCCATAGAAATACCAAGTTCAGCATTTTTTTGAAGATGCACCCTTTCGCCGTGAACAGGCATAAAGAATTTCGGCTTTGTCATAGCGAGCATAAGTTTAAGTTCTTCTTGACATGCGTGGCCTGAGGCGTGAACTTCATACATTTTTTCATAAACTACCTCAGCACCTAATTTGGTAAGTTCATTTACAACCGAAATAACGGTTTTCTCATTACCGGGAATAGGAGTCGCTGAAATAATTATTAAATCGTTGGGTGTAACAGTAATCTTTTTATGGTCACTGAATGCCATTCGATGTAAAGCCGACATTGCTTCACCTTGAGAACCTGTTGTAATAATAACTATTGATTCATCGGTATAATTTTTCAGTAAATCGATATCTACAATAATACCCTCGGGAACGTTAAGATAACCAAGTTCACTTGCGATGTTAACTACATTTAACATACTGCGACCTTGAATAACAACCTTGCGACCGGTTTTGTGTGCTTCATCAATAATTTGCTGAACACGGTGGATATTACTTGAAAAGGTAGCAACAATAATACGTTTTTTACCAGCATTCTTAAAGATGTTAGATAAACTTTCTCCAACCTTCCTTTCGCTTAAAGAAAATCCCGGACGTGTAGCGTTTGTAGAGTCCATAAGTAGGGCAACAACGCCCTTTTTGCCAAGTTCTGAAAAACGAGCAATATCAATAACGTCACCATCAATTGGAGTACTATCAATCTTAAAGTCGCCTGTTTGTACTACCGTTCCAACGGGAGTCTTAATAGCAAGACCGCAAGAGTCGGGAATAGAATGATTAACGTGAATGAATTCTACCTTGAATACTCCAAGATCAATTTTATCACCGGGTTTAATCTCGTTTAGTTTTGCAGACCCTGCAATACCGTGTTCCTTAAGTTTTCCCTTTACAAGACCAAGGGTGAGATTAGTGCCATATACTGGAATTTGCATTATTTTAAGAAGATAGGGAAGACCGCCAATATGATCTTCGTGTCCGTGAGTAAGAATAATACCTCTGATTTTGTGAGCGTTGTTTGCGATGTAGGTAAAATCGGGGATAACTATATCAACTCCAAGCATTTCTTCATCGGGGAAGGTCATTCCGCAGTCAACAATAATAATATCTTCTTCATACTCATAAAGGGTGAGGTTCTTACCGATTTCATCCAAACCGCCAAGGGGAATGATTTTTAGAGGAGCAGTTTTTCTTGTGTTTTTCTTAGAAGTCTTTTCCACCTTGTTTTTTGGGGGCTTTTTAGCACTGGATACGACAATCTTATCCGCTTTTTTATCATTGGATTTTTGAACTAAAGCAGGTGCTTTGCTCTTTTTAGAAGGATTGTTTTCCGAAGGGTTTGAGGAAGACTTTCGCTTTTCGGTATAGTGAGCAGATACTTTCTGTTTAGTTTTCGTTTTTGACATTAAGTGTATTACCTCCATTTGTCTGTGAAATTTATTATGTAGATTCAGGGAACTCCCATCCCTGAATAAAAGTTAAAATAATATATTACATTTTATATTACAATATTTTACTATCATTGTCAAGCAAACTGCGAATTTTGCATTCTATATCATCGCATAAATCTGTGGCAGATTCGGTGTTATAACTTTCTGCAAATAATCTAATTATATTACCCTTTTTGCCCGCACGAATCAATATATTTGAATCATTATTTTCAATAGCAACAACGCCTTTTATGGGGCTTGTTGAATTGCTATATAATTTATCCATAATGACGGATGGTTTAACAGCAATGTATATTTCTTTCGAATAAGATACAAACTCAGGGATTTCCTTTGCGAATTGATCAAGGGTTGTGTTGTTGCTCCTTAGGTAAGACAACAACTTAATCCCCATTTGAATTCCGTCTCTTAACCATAAAGATTTAATTATATTACCTTTAATTTCGTTATTTTCGATTGATGACTGAGTATCATAATATATTACTTTATGACCGTGCTTTTTAGCAATATCTCTAATGATTTTTGGTGAGTTGTATGGTAAATATACATCTCTTTTATTTTTGAATTCAATTAGACAACATAGCGCCAAAACTTTATCGTTAGATAACTCTATTCCATTTTCGGTCGTTATTTTTAATTTAGTACCACAAGGTGACAACTGCATAATAACGTTTGGATACCCTTGCCCACATCCTAATTTCGATAATATATCCTCAAAAATAGATTTACCTTCAATTTTTTCACATTCTACAATAGCGTTTATTCCGTTTAATCCATCGGGAGCATTGCGATAAACCTCTTGTTGATACAATAACTTAATACCGCTTAAATCTGAGATTTCTTTGTATTCATCATTATTACATCTAACAAAATTACTTTTTTGCATTAGCGATGTTATTTCGCGTTCAATAGAGTGACTAATGTTCAGTCCATCATCACTTAATATTCTAATAGTGCATTTGTTGTCGTTTGTTGTAATATATATCACAGCAAATAAACCGCAAAATGATGCTCCAAAATTCATTTGAGACAAAAGCAATTCACCGAAATCCCAAACTTGTACACCTGTAGATGTAATACCTGAACACAACGCATTTTTGAGGGTCTTTGCGGTAACACTGCACTCGCAACCAATACCGATTTTGTCGCAACCTTTAAGCGACCCTATAGCAGCACCAAGTCTGGCACAAAAATCGGGGGTTATATCTATTCCAATTTCACCCGAAATACCTTCGTCATCAAAATATTCAAAGGTAGCATTTCCAAACTTAACATTTTCAGAAACAATGGTATTTTCTTCAACCATTTTTTCAGGCCAGATATATACGTTTGAATGTATTTCACTGTTTTTAGATATGATGGCATTGCTTCCAACAACCGATCCTTCAAAAAGTGAACAGTTTGAGCTAATCGATGCTCCGTCGCATAATATAGCACCTGTTAGTCCACTACCGTTTCCTACAACTGAATTTTCCATTATAATTGAGGAGTTTATCCTGGCATTGTCTCCAATTACAACTCCACCTTCTAAGGTCGAATTAGGGCCAATTATAGCCCCATCACCAATACTAACCCTATCCCCGATAAAAACAGGCGGAAAAACCTTATAATTACCATCGGGCTTCTTAAATGAACCATATATCCCATCATTATATGATTTTAGGGACGTTAGACAAATACCGTTCAATACATCCTTTTGACATTGTAATAGAGAGTTTAAATCACCTATATCACACCAATAACCATTCGCAATATATACCGATATATCTTTACCTTGTTCTAATATTTTTGGGAATAGGTCGCAAGCAAAGTCATAGGTTTGATTTTCGGGAATTAACTCAAGAATATCAGGATTTATAATATACATCC
>JAFVID010000054.1 GCA_017474205.1 Clostridia bacterium
AGTTACAACAAAATCTTTTGGGATTTTAGCAATAACGTTATTAGCGGTAGAAGGACCGGATCTGACGTTTAAAATATCCGCAGTAACTAAACCGTTACAAGGAAATATGGAGTTTTCGTTAAGATAATTAAGCCCTGAATTTGAAATTATCTTTGGATAATCAACGTAACAGTAGTTTGTATCAACTGCACCCGATATACCTTTTATAGATCCGCTGTCAGAATATTGCCACATTGTGTAATTCTTATTATAGGTACAGGATGAATTGTATTGGGCGATCCACATATCGTAGTTTGATAGTGCAGATAGATTTAGATAATCCTCAGCAAAATATTTTCCTGAATAAACCGCGGCATAATAACCTGCTTTTTTCAAAATTTCTAATTCTGTTAAGACAATTTGAGTGGTTAAGTTCTTATCAATGGAATAATATGATGGATCCTCAATATCAATGAAAATAGGATAGTGAAATTTTCGTTTGCCAAGAACGGACACTATATTGTTCGCCTCTGCAATAGCTTCATCAATGGTCTCGGCGTATGTATAACTGTATGCTCCCACATTTAATCCGGCAGCAATAGCTTCGGTATAATTTTTTTGAAAATAAATATCTTCACCATAACTATACGCTCTCAAAATAGCAAAATCGACTCCGTCATTCTTAACCTCAATCCAGTCAATTTCGCCCTGCCAACGGGAAACGTCAATACCAAAAATCGGTTTGGTTGTTTCTGCAATAGGGGATAAATTAAATGTTACAAGTATCAATGAAAACACAATAAATAATGAGATAAGATATTTCAAAAAATCACCTCAAATGTCTTTGACTAAATTATATAATATGCAGTAATAACATTCAAGGAACAAATATTGGTAATAAAATAACATAAATTAACAATTATAAAATTGAATGATAGGGCAACAATAATTTTGCAAACGCGAAATTTAAATGTTAGGAGTGTAAATACGATGGCATCTAATAAAACTCTCGTTCCTGAGGCACGTGAAGCCCTTAACCGTTTCAAGATGGAATCTGCTTCTGAAGTAGGCGTAAATCTTAAACAAGGTTACAACGGTGACTTGACTTCTAAGCAAGCCGGATCTATCGGTGGCCAAATGGTTAAAAAGATGATTCAATCTTACGAAAACAGCATGAAATAAGATTTATATCTAAAAATCGAATCCCGGGTGTCATATTGACACTTGGGATTCTTCCTTTTTTACATTGTTATTGTGTTCTACATATTGACACAAACGAAAAAATATGATAAACTTAATTCAAGTTTAATATCAAACTTAAATTAAAATTTAATATAATTATTATGTAGGAGTGATTTTTGAATGAATGTTAAAAAGATTATTTCTTCATTTCTTGCAATTATTATGATTTGCAGTGTGTTTGCGGTTTCTGCATCGGCAGCATCTTATAGCACCGTTAGAAAAGGATCTAAAGGTTCAGATGTAAAAACACTTCAAACAATGCTCAATTCTATTGATAATGCAGGTCTGGCAGTTGATGGTATCTTTGGTAGTGGCACCCAAGCCGCTGTAAAGAAATTCCAAAAAGCTAATGGACTCTCCGTTGATGGTATAGTTGGTGCTAAAACTTGGGCTGCACTTACAGATAAATATAGCTCCGGAAGCGGACTTAAAATTGCCGCAGGTAATTATAATCCGGTTTCTATTATGCAAGGTAAGTCTTACTCGGTTAACGGTAAAATCACGTCAACTAAAAAAATAACATCTGTTACAGTTGGTGTGTATAAAACCGATGGTACCGCTACATCTGTAGTAAAAACGGTTTATCCCAATGTTACGTCCTATGATATTACCAGGGTTGATACAAGTCTTAAATTTGGAACACTTGCAGCAGGAACCTATTATTTTGTTGTAAAAGCAACCGATACTTCTTGTACCAAGACCCTTGTAAACAATAAATTTACCGTTGTTGGTGATGCTGTTAAAGCATTTAAGGCAAAAGCGCTTGGCAACTGGGCACCACCCGTTAAAAAGACTGGTTTTTATAAGGTAACATCAGGTGGTCGCTACTTTGGTGCAAGTAGAGATGGCGGAAAAAGAGCTCATGCCGGTATGGATATTCATTATAAAAACGGCAGTGGCAAAGGTGTTGCAGTATATGCTATGGAATCGGGTAAGGTTGTTGAATATATCGCCAATTTCTATGGCGGCATGCAAGCAATAGCTGTTCAACATGCTGATGGAAGCGTTGCAAGATATTGCGAGATTTCAACTAAGCTCCGTAAAGGAAGTAAAGTAACAAAGGGTCAGCAAATTGCAACTATTGCGAAGAGCAACATTGGTGGTAGTACAATGCTTCACCTCGAAATTTATCTAGGTACCGCATCTGGAAGTTTTACAAACAAATCAAACACAACTTATGATTATGTTCCCAAGAAGGTTTATTCAAGACGTCGTGATATTATAGATCCCAAATTTGTTCTTGATTTAATCTAATATGTAAGAAATACAGATCACTTTTCCGGATATTCGGAGAAGTGATCTTTTTATTTGTTTAATTATATAAAATGAGCTTATTAATGCAGAGAAAAAGGGCGGACATAATGTCCGCCCTTAATCATTATATTATACTGTGTTTAACCATTCCAAATGGCTTTAATTACCGCTTCGTCGTCAAGACCTTTGCTGTGGTTGCGGCTGTCATAACTGTAGTACCATCTATCAATAATATTTCCGTTGACATCATATTTGTTAGCGGTTCGTTCACCCGGCATACAAAAGAAGCCGTCACCGCTTGTTTTGTTTTTCACCCAGTCATAAGCGTATCTGAGGAATTCTTCACGGTAAGATTTAGGTTGAGAGCAGAACCAAGAAATTTCATCCATACCCCAAATGGTAACACCATTGGCATCTTTGGTTGGGTCATGAATTATAGAAGCATCATTACCCCAGTTGTCAATTTCAACATAGTAGGGGAGAGAATCGCATTTCCAACCGCTATAGGTTACACCGCCAAGACTATTACCGTAAATTGAGTCACCGTGTCCTTCTACAAAATATGCTTTTTGGGGGTTGCTTTCCGTAGGACCGCGTTTGACTGTACCGTCAGCAACAAGACGTGCGGGATAGGAGTGAAAATCGAAAAGTAAAACACCGTCATTTCCTAAAATGCCATGGGTATGTCCGTTGATGATTACCATACCTCTTCGAGCGTTGTCCTTAGCAAATGCGCGGATTTTAGCAATAAGATTTGTCCAACATGCAAAGTCGACATCGTGTGCGCCGGTTTGCATAACTTGACCCATATGTAATGCTTCGTATCCGATTTTAATGTATTCGCAAGAACGATAATAGAAGAACATCTGGGTTTCTATTTGGGTAATGTCAGGTAACGATTGGTCATTTGCCCAGTGGTTAACACCGGTTCCATCGGGGAAACACATAGCTGAATAGGAGAAGTTGCGTGTTTCAACAGGAAGACCAAATGCTTCAAATACGTAGGCAGGAATAGGAATAGTTTCTACGCCTGTCCAGGTAGTTTCAAATACACACGCTTCAAGAACAACAAATGGGTCTTTGCTGTGCAAATCATCAATAAATGCTTTTTGTTCATTGTAGGTGTTATAGTCATTAACACTTGGCAACCAAACGCACGCCATACGGGAAACATATTTTGCACCGGTGTTTAATATGAAATCAGTTATATAGGATGTTTTGTCTAAAGAGACTCCGTTTTGACTTATTGTTACACTGCGTGCAAGATAATTACATAAAACTTCCTGAGAAATAGTGTCCTTAAAACCATATGTTGGGTCTGTGAACTCTGGTTTTTCAACAGGGAAAGATTTTGAAGCACCAACAGAGTATTTTAATATTAGCATAGCATCCCACGCAGTAATATTACCTTCACCGCTAACATCGGCTAAAGTTTTTTGTTCTGCGCTTAGTGAAACAGAACCTACCGATGTTTTTAATGCTTGCAAGGCATCACTTGCATCCTTTCTTCCGTTTTTATCAATATCGCCGTATTCTATAGCGTTAGTCATATATACGTTATCAATAACAAAACAAGTCGTGGTTGAAATCTGACTGTGATTGAACCAAGTAAAACGAAGGTTGTTAATGTTGGACCAATCGGCATCTACATCTTCGGGAATGGATGCGGTTTTTAGTTTGTATGTATGCCACCCCGCCTGAGTGTTGCTTATGTTTATGGTAGTATTAAAACCGTCTTCGCCGGTGGTAGCAAAGTTTATTTGCAAGTGATGGGTTCCTGAAATGGTCTTTTCAACAAACAAGTCAAACATAACGGTATCATACCCTGTAAGGTTTAAGGGACCGTCAGCAATGCTGACCATACCTCCAACATTTGCTGATTGACCTTTAGGACTCGAAAAATCTAATCTTAGACCAGTGCCTCCCTCAGTAGATAGATTTGATAAAGATATATCGGTGTTGTAAGCACTTCTGACACCGTTCAAGTTTTCACCATCATATATCATAAAGATATCTTTGGAATGTGTTAAAATCTTGAAACCAATGATTACATTGTTGGAACCGGAGGAAAATGAACTGCCGTTCATAGCCTTGATATATGTAGGATGTGTAGCATTGTTGGTACCAACATCATTACCACAAACGATGCCAATGGCGTATGTAGGACATTTTGTAAAATAGCATGTTAAATAATATGTGCTATAGGGAGTGAGAGTGGCCTTGTTATTGAAATAAACAGTATAATAAGCCGCGCGGTTGCCTACACTTGTAATAGAGGATTCACCCGATGCAATAGGTGTACCACCGGGGGTGGCGGAAACCTCAATGCGTAACGTAGCTGTTCCGGTGGTCAATAAAAGTGATACACTGGCGCCATACATATCGGCGGTTTCAGGAACGAAAGGTTGAGAAACGTATCTCATCTCGTTGTAGTTTGTGTAACTGTCGGAAGTTGCACCCGAAACGCTTAAATGATACAAAGAGGTGGTGCCGTTGCATTCGGTAAATGCGGCAGAACCAACGATTTGGAAAGCAATAGCCGCACCGGTAGGGGTGGTGTATTTAACCTGTGTACCAGAAGAGACTTGCCAAAGAAGAGCGGAATTGTTAGTGTCGGAAACACTACCGCCGTGAATAACACAAACTGAACCGTGGGAACGTGAAGATAAATAAACGGTCATATAGTATCTATGAGCTGGATTAACAATTAACTTTTGATCAAGATAAGCATTATACCAATTAAAGCCGTTCCCCTTACTTGTGATAGCGGTATTACCCGAAGCTAAGGGCGTTCCACCGGGGGTGGTAGAAATCTCTATGTGTAACGTGGCGTTAAGTGTGGTTAAATTAAGACCAATTTTGGCACCAACCATTTGATTGCTTGAAGGAACAAAGGGTTGGCATACGAAGTTCATTTCGGCGTAGTTTGGAAAACTTGAGTCGACACCCTTTACACCTAAATGCCAAAGGGCATCTGTTGCATCAAAAGATTCAAAGATAGCTTCGTTAATCGGTGATACAATTTGAAATGCTATAGCCATACCGGTAGCAGTATCAAATTGAGGTGTTGTGCCTGAAGCAACTTGCCAGAGACGGGCGGAATTGTTGGTGTCAGAGATACTACCGCCATGAATAACACAAACTGAAGCGTTAGTACGAGATGCTAAATAGACGGTCATATAATATCTTTGACCCGCGGTTAAAGTAAGTTCTCGGTCAAGATTGGCGGTATACCAATTAAAACCGTTTCCTTTACTGTTAATAGAGGTGTCTCCGGAAGCCAAGGGTGTTCCGCCGGGGGTGGTAGCAACCTCTATGTGCAATGTTGCATTGAGTGTAGTAAGGTTAAGACCGATTTTTGCTCCGGTCATTTGACTGTTTGAAGGAACAAATGGCTGACAAACATAGTTCATATCATTATAGTTAGTAGTGCTTGAAGTGGCACCGGCAACACCTAAATGCCAAAGTGCATCGGTTGAGGTGAAGGAATCAAAGGCGCCTTCTGCCCAAACTGTTGAAGTGTAGAAACAACAGCAGCTCAATATAATAGAAAGGGAAATAATTAGTGAAAGTATTTTTTTCATATTAAAGTCTCAACTTTCTCGAAATTTTACAAATGTAGATATTACTAAAGTTCCACGGGGAATTTATCTATTTTATCTACCGATTTATGAAGAATATATAAAGCGTCTGAAATGGATATCTCTCCATCGTCATCAACGTCTGCTGATTCTTTTTGAACATCGCTAAAGTTAGAAATTTTATCTACGGTAAATTGTAATACTAACAATGCATCGGAAGCATCAACGATTTTATCACCGTCAATGTCGCCATATAAAATCGCAAAAGAAAATTTAGCATAATAAGTTGTGGTGGTTTTTGAAGTGGGGATGAAGGTTGAGTTATCGCTGATTTTGTTTCCGTCAGCATCGTACCAACCATCGAAAATATATCCTGTATTAGCGGTAGCGGTGGAACCTTTAACTGTTCCAGTTACAACATTAACTGTTTCACTTGTTGATGAAACTACACCGCCTTGACCTTCAGTAGAATAGGTAATAGTCACCTGATTTTCGGTGAATTTTGCAGTGTAGGTTGCAGTGGTTTTAGAGGTAGGAACATAAGTGGCATTGCTACTTACTTTGGTTCCTGATGCATTATACCAACCATTAAAGGTGTAACCTGAACTGGCGGTAGCGGTAGAACCTTTAAGAGTGCCGGTGGAAGCGTCGACGGTTTCGCTTGAAGATGAAACCGTTCCGCCTGTTTCTGCTTTATAGGTAACTGTTATATTTGAGGCGGAAACAGTTACACCACCTGCAACAACTGTTCCCGTGTGAGGATAAACGTTATTTCCTATTTCATTACTGCTGATTGTAACAACGGAATCTCCAACGGGTGCAGATTGAGAAACTGCAAAAGTGAGGGTAAGGAAATTGCCTGAAGTGGCGGTAGAATCAGGATAAGCGTAAGCATAAATAATTTTACCTGCAGTTCCGGTATTTACAGCGCTATAAGCACCGCTTTGTCCCAAATTCGGAGTGGTGTAAGATGAAAGGGATAAAACCGAGGAATCGTATGTAATGGTGAAAGTAGCGTGTGCAATTTCATATTGGTATAAGCCGCTAACAGTGATGGTTACACTTTCACCCGCTTTTGCTGAAGCGGTGCTAACGGTGATTTTAGCAGCATCAACAGCTTGAACCATAGAAAAGTTGCCAAGTATAATAGCAAAACTAAGTACAAGCAATAGAATGGCGGATACCTTTTTACTAACTCTCATAGTGTTCCTTCTTTCTTTGTTTTTATATTGAAAAAAAGTTAAGCCAAATAAATGCCTCAATAATAAAAAACGCCCCGCCTTGCCGTAAAAAGGTTAGTGATAACCTGCCTAAAAGCAGGTGGGTATTCTCCTCGATGCTTTGTGCTTCCAACGTCCGAATGAATTCGGGAGGCCTGCAAACCCACACCGAGAGCCGAATTCCCGATTAATTACTTGTAGGGTTATAATAACCGAGATACACGAACAAGGCAGGGACTTAAAATTATTGAACGTCAAAAATTTCACTTAAACGATTGGTAAAAATTTCAGAAATACGAGCAAATTCATCCTCGTCAACTATTTCGTCAAAGAAACTATCATCACCTTCGTCAACCTGTTTCATTATAATGAGGGGATCACTGTCACCCAAAGCATCGGCAGGATTGTCATAAATGGGAAGCATTGCTACGTAATGGTTGTCGTTCTCGTCAAATAATTCGTCCAAAACTTCAAGGGAAAATTCATTGCCCTCATCATCGCTCAAAACAACGATATCGGGGGACTCATCAAATTCAATTTCATCAAAAGCTTTGTTATCAGCCATAGTGTCATCTCCTAAAAATTATCTAAAATTATTATACCAATATGACCGTAAAAAGTCAATAACTAATTAT
>JAFVID010000055.1 GCA_017474205.1 Clostridia bacterium
ACGAAGATAATATCGTAGATGCCAAAGGACATAATCATCAAACGAGTGTAGTTGAGCCTACTTGTGTTTCGTATGGCTTCTCCGTTCATCTCTGCTCCGATTGTGGGAATAGATACGTAACGGAATATGTTGCACCTACGGGACACGATTTTGAAAACACTATTGTAGAAGCTACGGAAGATAGCATTGGTTATACGAAACATCAATGTAAGGTATGTGATTATAGTTATCTCTCTGATTTTGTAACGAGTGGAGATAACGGTTATACACAAATTCCCGAAGAGCCTATCGAACCAAGTGAACCCGTTGTTCCAAGTGAACCCATAGAGCCTGAAAACCCCGACAACGGCGATAACGGCGAAGTGGTAGAACCCGAACAACCCGAAGAAATCGCCCACGAATATGTATTCACTTATGAGTATAACGAAGAAACAAAAATCTTGACTGCTACTTGTAATTGTGAGTGTGGCGATAAGTACGAAGGTGTTATTCAGTTATTTGTTACCGATAGTGTTGAAAATACTGTTGTAATGAATTTTGATGAAAACGGTGTGGTTGACTTTTCGGAAATGAACGATGATTATTTCGTTCTTGCAATTAGAGAAGATGGTGGTGTAGTGGGAATGTTTGAAATCAAAAACAAAGTTGAAATTCCAAACAACCCTATCGAACCTGAAAATCCCGTTGAACCTAATGAACCCGAAGTTCCCGACAATACGGATAAACCTGACGTACCGGGCGAATCTACTGAACCCGAAAAACCCGTAGAAGATAATCAACCTACTGAACCCGATAATACAGATAAAAATAACAAAGAAGCAAATAAAAGCACTAACTTGTTTCCTATCTTGATTGGCATTTTTGCTATTCTCGGTATCGGTGGACTTGCAACTATTATCATTATCAAAAATAAAAAATCTAAAAATAAAAAAGAAAAAGGAGATAAATAATTATTATGACTAATTTACTTGCAGCAGCTACCTTTAATGAAAGCTTGGGTGGCATCGTAACCAAACTTAACGAACTTATGAACAGCTTTTGGATTTACATTGTACTCGCTATGGCGGCAGTTGTCGTTGTATGGGGTGCATACGTAGGTATCAAAATCGCAATCGCACACAAAAACGAAGATAAGATTAACTCTCGTGATATGGTAAAAAGCCTTATTATCGGTATCGTTATTATGTTCGTAATTGCAGTCGGCGCACCACTTCTCATCGAAGGCTTGTCTGCTTGGGTTGGCACTACTGCTACTGTTCCCGGAGTTTAATAAGGAAGGAGGAATACATATATGGATAACACTGTAACTACACCTACCCTTAATGGTAGTTTAGCTGAAATTGTATCAAAACTCTCTGTCCTTATGGATAGCTTTTGGATTTACATTGTACTTGCACTTGCGGCAGTTGTCGTTGTGTGGGGCGCATACGTAGGTATTAGAATTGCTATTGCACACAAAAACGAAGAAAAGATTAACGCAAGAGATATGGTAAAGAACCTTATCATCGGTATCGTTATCATTTTCGTTGTCGCAATGGGCGCACCGCTTCTCATCGAAGGCTTGTCTGCTTGGGTTGGCATCGGCGCATAATAAACGCTAATGCTTAAAAAGGAAAGGCGGTAAGGCTTGTTCTTGCCGCCTTTTTATTAAAAAATAAAAAGCGAGGGTAAAAAATGCTTATATTTTTTCAAGAACTTATAATGCTACTTTTTCTATGGTTTCTTCGCTTAATTGACGGAATAATGGAAATCTTTTCTGCAATAGCAGGAATAACCGATGTAACGGTTAGTGGACAAAAGGTCAATATTATTGAGTATCTTGTTGGAGATGCTACGGTAGGCATAATATTTTGGTGTGTGTTTATATTAGCTGTTGGTCTAACTTGTATATTCGGCATTGTTGCCCTTGTTAAAAATATGATAGCTAACAATAGAAACGTTTCGTCTATTATAGGGAAGGTTGGTCTTTCCTTGCTCGGAACGATGGCAATGTTAGTGGTTGTAATTTTAGGTATTCTAATTGCGAACTCTATTTTAACTCTTGTTGCAGAGATATTCCAAATAGGAAATACGACCAAACTTTCTAATGCGTTGTTTAACGCTTGTGCCGGCGAATGGATTAACGGTTATTCTATGAGTGAAGTAGATATAACAAGTTGTAGTGTTTCTAAAATTATGGGCGACTATAATGCAACTGTCTTTGGCATTTGGCCTACGTCGTGGAAATGTAACGGTATGATAAATCCTAATTCGTTCTTATATTTGCCGTCAATGATAGCATCTATTGCTCTTATGATTGCAATGGTTGTTGCAATTATAAATTTAGCAAAAAGAATTTATGAAATTGTTCTTATGTATATAGTTATGCCCGTATCAATGGCTACGTTGCCACTTGATGATGGGGCAAGATTTAAGGTGTGGAGAGAAACGTTTATTACAAAAATAATTCTTGCATACGGAACTGTGTTCTCGGTAAATATTTTTGTTTTGTTATTGCCGTTACTGTCAAAAATGCATGTTGACGGAGTTGGCAGTTTTGGGAACTCAATGTTCTTAATATTTATGATTATTGGCGGTGCAATGGTAATTCCCGCAGGACAAAACTTGTTTGCAAGATTATTTGGTCAAGCAGACGACATGCACGCCGGAGGAAGTTTCTTACATAGTGCTTTCTATGGTGGACGTATTGCAGGTGCTATGACGTTTGGTGCTGCATTTAAACTCATACGTGGAGCAACTCATATTGGTAAAGGAATTTCAGGGAAAATCAAAGCATCAAAAGACAAAAAAGGAAATGATGAAACAGATAAATTCTCCGAAGATAAGGATTCGGGAAATTCTAATACGTCAGGAGAACAAAGTGATGGAGGAAACGAAAATGAGAATAATTCCTAAAAAAATTAAAGTAAAGAATACGGTATGGAAATGTTATTCTATGCCCGATATTCTTGTAGCTCTTGTTGTGTTCGCTATTGTATTCGTAGCAGTAACGGCAGGAAATTGGGGATTGGCAATATTTATGGGATTGATTGCCGTAATTATGTTTATGCCTACGTCTGATGGTATTTTATATTCATTGATTTTTGAGAACATAAAGTTTCTCACTACAAAGAAGAAATATACCAAAGATGCTCCAAAAGAAAAAGAACGTATTGATACGCTTATAAACCTTAAAAATATTAAGGATAATGGCTTAATTGAATACAATAACGGCTATTTTGGCAGAGTTGTAAAATTAGGTCAAAAAAACTTCGGTATTGAAGATATTGTTCAACAAAATATTGACATCAACTATCTTTCAAATGCCTTAAAATTCCTTGATGGAACACAAATGGCAGACATAGTAAAGATTGATAGACCGGTTACACTTGACGGTTTTTCGGAAGAACTGTTTGAAAGGCTTTCAGCTCTAAAAGAAAGTAATGAGTCCGAAAACATTATAAATATCAAAAGAAATATCTTGCAAGAACGTATTGATAGAATTGACAAACTTAATAATATTCGCAAACAGTACATTTCCGACTATTACGTTGTGGTTTACGGGCGAAACGAACTCGACCTTGAAAATATAACCGTAAACATAGCTTCTGAAATCAATAAGTGTGGGTTAAATACAAAGATTTTAGGAAGAAGAGATACAGCAATCTTCTTAAAATACAGTTATTCTCGCAACTTCGATGAACGTGAAGCGTGGGATATTCCCGATGAACAACTTTTGGAATGGGTAATTCCAAAGGAAGTAGAGTTTAAGTCAAATCAATACACGATTGACGGAACGCAAGCATCGGTTTTGGCGGTGGCGGATTATCCTTTGCGTGTTAAAAACGCTTGGGGTTCAGAACTATTTAATATACCGAATACAAAAGTTGTAATGCATATCAAACCCGTAGATAAGTTTAAGGCAATTAGACGTATTGACAAGGTTATGATGTGGTAGTAAGAAGTTGCCATGGCTTCTTTCAGCATTCTGAGAGTAGCCATATCCCTGCCACAGAAAGCAACCTCTGTCTGGTCATGGGCAACC
>JAFVID010000056.1 GCA_017474205.1 Clostridia bacterium
GTGGTAAAGTAAAATGAGTGTTGCAATGTTTGGCCCTGCGGGGAATTCTATAAGTTTTACAAGTATGGGATATAAATCAAGTCTTCAGGTGCCTGAATATCTTGATAAAATGGGACTTGACTGTTTTGAATATCAATGCGGTCGAGGTGTAAATATCGGCAAAGAAAAGGCGGAAGAATTAGGCCGTCTTGCTGCCGAAAGGGGGAAAAGAATGTCCCTCCACGCCCCCTACTATATCTCCCTTGCATCTTTGGAGGAGATAAAAAGGGATAATTCGGTGAATTATATTCTCCAAAGTGCCCTGGCGGTTAAATATATGGGTGGCGACAGAATTGTGGTGCATCCCGGCGGACTTTCTAAAATGGCAAGAGAGGATGCCACCGCCCTTGCCTGCGAAACCCTGAAAAAAGCACAAAAAGCCCTTGATGAAAACGGGCTTTCCGATATTCATATCTGCCCCGAAACAATGGGCAAGATAAACCAACTGGGTAATCTTGATGAGGTTCTCACAATGTGCCTTGTGGATGAGAGATTTATCCCCTGCATTGACTTTGGTCATCTTAACTCCCGCACTTTAGGTGGCATAAAAACCGCAAGTGATTATAACGAAATATTAGATAAAATTGAAAACAAATTGGGATTTGACCGCCTTAAGGTGTTCCATTCCCATTTCTCTAAAATAGAATATACCCAAGGTGGAGAAAAGCGTCATCTCACCTTTGAAGATACAGTATTTGGCCCCGATTTTGAACCCCTTGCCGAATGTGTGGCAAAAAGAGGGCTCACCCCCACCTTTATTTGCGAATCGGATGGCACTCAGGCAGAGGATGCTCGTGATATGAAGCGAATGTATTTTGCCGTTAGAGGAGATAACCTATGATAAACACCATCTCAAAGGTTAAGAACATCATCCCCGAAGATTTTGACGGAGTACTTATTACCAATCCCTCCGATTTGACCTATCTGTCAGATATGGTGGGTGTTGAGGGATTTATCCTTGTAACAAGGGAGAAGGCATTTCTTTATACCGACGGTCGATATATCGAAACCGCCGAAAAGACTGTGGATTTTATGGAGGTATCTCTCCTTAAAAGAGGGGTAACTCCGTTTACCGCATCGGCGGATAACAAATGTAAAAGAGTGTGTTGTCAAGGAAGTATCTCTGCATCGCAACTTTCATCCCTTAACGATAAAGGGGATATCTCCTTCAATATTGATGCACAGTTTGATGCAGCCCTTTCCCAAATCCGAAAGGTGAAAGGAATAAGAGAAATATCCCGAATGAAGCAGGCACAAGAGATAACCGACCTTGCCTTTGCCCACGTGTTAAAGATAATTAACGTGGGTATGAGTGAGAGGGAACTTGCCGCCGAACTGGATTATTTTATGAGGAAGAACGGTTCCGACGGTATTGCCTTTGATACCATTGCAATATCGGGAGAAAATACGTCATTACCCCACGGAATCCCCACCGACAGAAAAATAGAGAATGGGGATTTCGTAACCATGGATTTTGGTGCCACCGTTAAGGGCGTAAAGAGTGATATGACCCGCACAGTGGCGGTTGGAAGTATTGACACCCACAAAAAAGAGATATATAATATAGTCCTCAAAGCCCAAACCGAAACCCTGAAAGCCCTCAAAGCGGGTATGTCTTGCAAAGATGCCGACGGTATTGCCAGAGGTGTTATTGAGAAAGATGGATACGGCGAATATTTTACCCACTCCACAGGCCACGGCGTGGGCTTTGATATTCACGAACTCCCTAATTTATCCCCTGCATCCACCGATATTTTAAGAGTAGGTAACGTGGTAACGGTGGAACCGGGAATATATCTTCCCGGAGAATTCGGTGTGCGAATTGAGGATTATGGAGTAATAACCGAAAACGGTTTTGAGAATTTTACCAAATCGCCAAAAGAACTTATTGTTTTATAAGGAAGGATAAAAATGCAACCCATAATAGATTTTCACTGTCATATATATCCTGAAAAAATTGCGAGTAAAGCCACCGCCAACGTAGGTAGGTTTTATAGCATAGAAATGGATGAGGACGGTCGCACAGGCACCCTTGTGGAGGACGGCAACAATGCAGGTATAACCCATTTTGTGGTATGCTCGGTGGCAACCTCTCCCGCACAGGTTACCTCTATCAATAACTTTATCGCATCCTCGGTGGCTGAGTCAAACGGTGCTATGACCGGATTCGGTACGGTGCATCCACTTTCAGAAAATATGGATGAAGATGTGGCTCACCTTGTTTCTTTAGGACTTAAAGGAATAAAGATACATCCCGATTTTCAGCAGTTCAGATTAGATAGCGAAGAAGCCCAAAGCATATACGAAAACGCAAAAAAATATAATCTCCCGGTGCTTATCCACACAGGAGATTATAGATACGATTATTCCAACCCCGACAGATTTATCCCCGTTTTAGAAAAGTATCCCGAGGTAACCTTTATCGGTGCTCATTTCGGCGGATGGTCTATCTGGGAGGATGCATCAAAGCAACTTTGCAAATATGAAAACCTTTTGGTTGACTGTTCATCATCCCTTTACGCCATGACGTCGGCAAAGGCAAAGGAACTTATCGACCTTTACGGAAGCCACCGTGTGCTTTTCGGCACCGATTACCCTATGTGGAATCCTAAGGAAGAATTAGAACGCTTTTATGCGATAGATTTAACCGACGAGCAAAGGGACGATATCCTATACAACAACGCCGCAAAAATTTTAGGAATAGAATAATAAGAAAAAACCGAACTGATAAAACAGTTCGGTTTTTTATATCTTACAACAAATTTTTACGAATTTCTTCACCGCTTAAGGGACTTAAATATGCGGGGGGGACGTCAAATACGGTTTTGCATCCGCTCATACCCTCATTATTCATACGATACGCGGCACGGGCATAAGCCACCAAAACACTTGCGGTAAATTCGGGGTTGGAATCAAGTTTGATATTATACTCAATAATGTGATTGTGTTCGCCCTTTAGTCCTGTTTTACCGCTGCGGATAACCATACCGCCGTGGGGAAGTTCAGCGTGGTTTTGTTTCATTTCATCAAGGGATATAAAGGTAACTGTGGTATCGTAATCGGCAAAATAGTTGGGCATAGTTTTAATTTCGTTTTCGATTCTCTCTAAATCCGCACCCTCTTCGGCAACCACAAAACACTCTCTTGTGTGCTTCTGGCGGGTGGTAAGGCAGGGATTAGAGCCGGAACGAACTGCAGATAATGCATCATCTACGGGAACGGTGTACTGTCTTGCATCCACAACGCCCTCAATGCGGCGGATAGCGTCGGAATGTCCTTGACTTACGCCCTTGCCCCAGAAGGTGTAATCTTTACCATCGGGGAGAATAGCCCCTGCATACATACGGTTGAGGGAGAACATACCGGGGTCCCAACCCACCGATATCATAGCAATATTTCCACCCTTTTTGGCGCTATTATCTACCTTTTCAAAATGTTCGGGAATTTTAGCGTGGGTATCGAAACTATCCACAACGTTAAAAAATTCTGCATATTTTGGAGTTTGAACGGGAAGGTCGGTAGCCGAGCCACCGCAGATAATAAGCACGTCAATCTCCGACTTCATATCCATAATATTATCAATATGAACAACGGGGACACCCTCGGTAGCAAGTTTAACCGAGTCGGGATTACGACGGGAAAAAACCGCAGTAAGTTCCATATCATCATTTTGACGGATAGCCGCTTCAACACCGCGACCAAGGTTTCCGTAACCTAAAATTGCAATTTTCATAATATCACCGCTTATAAATAAACTTTAATGAGAAAATTATAATGCAATTATTTTTATATGTCAATAAATTCTCGATTTATTTAATAAAATTTTAATTGCAATTTTCATCTTAACATCTCCTTTTAGTATACTTAAAATAAGTATACTAAAAACATTATATCACAAAATAATCTTAAAATATACTTAAATTAAGATTTTTTGGAGATGTAAATATGAGAAATAAAAATAATAAACATATAGGCATTGAAATTGATCCCGAACTTCATTATAAATTGCACTATATTTCAAAATATGAGGGTCGTTCAGCGAACGGTCAGATTTTGTATTTGCTTCGTAACTGCATTAAAGAATTTGAAAAAGAAAATGGAATAATATCGGTTGATATTAAGGAGTAAGCCAAAGGGTTTACTCCTTTTAATTTTCAAATAATATTTACAAATTGAAACTGATGTAGTATTATTACAATATATCACGAAAAGAGGATATTATATGATACTTAAAAATGCTGCCGAAAATCCAAAAGAATACAGCCCCCTCGCCCTCGCTTTCATAGGGGACGGGGTATATAATTTAATGGTTAAGGAATACATTCTCACCGCCGCCAATCGCCCAAACGGAGATTTGCATTTAATGTCGGTAGAGAAGATAAACGCGGTTTTTCAGGCACAGGCATATAAAAAAATTGAGCCGATGCTCACCGAAAACGAAATAGCGGTATATAAAAGAGGTAGAAACGCCCACACCCCACGAGCACCAAAGAATGCCACCTTGGCGCAGTATCACGCCGCCACAGGACTTGAAGCGCTTTTTGGATATCTCTACGTTTCGGGAAACGATGACCGAATGAAAGAAATCTTTGATGTGATAATTAAGGGATAAAAAGCATATAAAGAAATATATAAAATGCTATTGCTTTTTTTTGAGTATAATGATAAAATTTCAATATAAAACTATGTGAGGTACCCACACCGTGAAGGATAACTTTTTTCGCAGGACTTGGGCGGAAATCGACCTTTCCGCAATACGCCACAACTATCGCTCTTTGAGAGATAAGGTGGATGCAAATTCAAATATTATCGCTGTGGTTAAGGCAGATGCCTACGGCCACGGTGTATCTAAGGTTGCATCTGCTCTTAAAGATGAGGGAGCAAACTTTTTTGCGGTATCCTGTCTTGCCGAAGCGGAGGAATTAAGGGCACTTAACATTGACTGTCCCATTCTCATTTTGGGATACACCCCCTGCGAATTTGCAAAAGACCTTTATAAAAAGGGATTTATCCAAACCGTATATAGCAAAGATTATGCCGAAGAATTATCCGCCTTTGCCACTAAAAATGGTGTAAAGGTTTTGGCTCACGTTAAACTTGATACTGGTATGGGTCGACTTGGATTTGATATATCTTCCCCCGATTTTGAAAAGGATGTATATTCAGTTTGTAATCTTGACGGACTTGATGTAAAGGGCGTATTTACCCACTTTCCCTCGGCAGATTTTGACGGGGATGAGGATGGAGAATATTCCGCAAAACAATTCGAGAGTTTTGTTAATGCCGTAAATAAGGTGGAAGCACTTGGCTTCAAATTCGAAACAAAACACTGTTGCAATTCCGCAGGTTCATTAACAGTTAAGGGTGCACATCTCGACGCGGTGCGAGAGGGTATTTTGCTTTACGGACTTTATCCCTCAAAGGAAACAAGACATTTAGTATCGGTGAAACCTGCCATGTCGGTTAAGACGGTTGTATCTATGGTTAAGGAACTGAAAAAAGGTCAGTCGGTTAGTTACGGCAGAACCTTCGTTGCCGAAAAAGATATGAAAATCGCCACCGTTTGCATCGGTTATGCCGACGGATATCCCCGTTCACTCAGCAAGGGCGGATATATGTTAATAAACGGACAAAAAGCCCCCATCGTTGGCAGAATATGTATGGACCAACTTATGCTTGACGTTACCGAAATTGAAAATGTAAAAAGGGGCAGTATTGCTACCGTGTTTGGTGAGGATAACGGTGCGTTTTTACCCGTGGATGAAATTGCATCCCTTTGCAATACCATAAACTATGAGATAGTTTGTCTTGTAGGAAAACGTGTTCCCCGTGTGTATCTTAAAGACGGAGAAATTATCGGTGTTACTAAATACGAAGGCAAAGAATAATCTTAATATAAAAATTCATCCCTATCCCAAACTTTTGGGATAGGGATTTTTTATTTCGATATAATTATATCGATTTTATTCTGCTACTGTGTTTTCCTCTTGTTCAATACAAGTTTCTTCAACATCCGCCCAGGTTTCAAGCAACAAAGCACCTTCATCTCTGGAGAATTTAATCTCGGTACATCCAACGCCCTTAACAACAAAACTTTTTTCTTCTTCCATAAGGTATTTACACATACGGAAAAATATATCAAAAGCGGTGAGCCCCTTTGTTCTTACGGGAACGTAAATATTAAAACACATTCTTGTTTTAGCAATGCGATTATAAAGCAAGGTTGTGTCGTCCTCGGCATAAACGGGAGAAACTCTTTGGTCGGTGAAACTTTTAACACCCACCGAAACGGTAGGATCGGGCAGAGGAGAGTTTTTAACTTTATCGGTATAACTTACAACAAAGGAAGCATCGTTAAAAGAAGAGTTGTTTGAAAATCGGGAAACAAAATAGTTGATCATTAAGCAGGGACCTGTCATAACACATCACATCCTCTATTTTAGTCGTTGAATGAACGGCGAATAATTGCCCAGATATATAATTTTTCCTGACTTAATCTAATAACCTCAGCGTGAGTGAAGTTATAAAGTTTATCTTCAAACTTAAGACGGGAAAAAAGGTCATTATTGCATACGTCCACGTCTGCAGGGCCTAAATATAGATAATACGAGGTATCAATATATCCAATTTCGGAGTGTTTGCCATCCAAATACATTTTGTTTTTATACCGCAGTGGTTGAATAAACGCTTTATATTCGGGAGTGAAAACTTGTCCGTTTTGCGAGTATTGAACCGATGAGCCGAATTCATCAATATATTTTTTAATGATTTTTTCGCAGTTCATATTATACCACGTCCTCTGTGCTGATAAAGTCAAAAGCATCATCGACAAAGAGATGAGAAATAGCATTTAAACTATTTTCTTTTATTTCTTTGGCAGAATTTACGGCGGCGGAAGAGTTTTTATTTACCTTAATATCTCCGGCGGAGAACGAGGCATCGCCATCCTTTGCCGCAGTGGTTAAAATATAGTGATAATAAGCATCGGCGGCAGCGGCAGCAACAATAAGCGCACCTGCGGAGGATGCATCAATATTGGGATTCAGTTTAGCCGATATTGTGGCAAGAGATACTGCGCAAAATGGTAGATATTGAGAAGCATCATCACTGCTATTAAGTCCTGCTAAAATTTTGAAATGCTCAAAAACGGAAATAATATCCATTTTATATCACCTCGATAAAAATTAAACAACGAGTCTTCGAATGGATGCGTTAAAGATTTTTGAGAAACCTACAATAGAGCTAATAGCGGCGCGTTCAAGTTGGCGATCAATAATGCGATCATAGTCAACCGATACGTCGCTGGCAATAACTCTTTCTAAAGCGTAGTTTTTGTCAAAAGCAATTAAACTTGTTCCGGTGATGTTGGTAGTACGGAAAAGTTTTGCACCAAGGGGCTTATCCAAATTGCCGGTACTTGCAAAGTTAAAACCATTAGCTGCATTTTGGAATTCAGGGAGAAGAGCAATAGCTTTAAGAGCTGCGGATGTGGCTATAATGGTGTTGAGTTTATAGGGTGCCAAGTCGTTCCAAAGGGTGAACAAATCACTATAAGTGAGAACATCGCCTTCAGTATCATTAGCGGTGGTATCGGTATAAAGTTCCAATGTTGCATCTTTAAATTGTTGTCTTGCAATATCAGAACCAATTTGCTTAAGGGCAATAGTGAAAAGATCAAGACGTTGGAATTTAAGTGCTTCGTAAGATGCAACCAACATTCTGCCTCTCTTTTTAAGAGTTACAAGTTTATCGCTGGTTTCAATAGAGGTTTCAGGAATAGCTTCACCTTCCTCAACCTCAAGCAATTCTTTGTCGTCGTTGCTGGTGGTGCTGATAATGCTACGATAGTCCATGCTATTGATGTGGGTAGTTGTTGCAACAATATCATTGATAACATCATCTTCAACAATACCGGTTTTAACAGCACGAGAGATATATTCGGGGAAGAGTGCTGCAGAGTCGGTGGTAGAGAAGAATTTCTCAATTACGTCGGAATTTTTTCCTGCTACCTTAATATCGAAACGCTTTAATTGGCGTTGATAGGCATCCAAACCTTCAAGTTCGGTGCCTTTGTAGTTTTCGGAGGGGTCAATGCTTTCAAGAGCGGCGGTAATACCTCCGCGAACGTTATACATACCTTTTTCAAGTTTAATATTTTCAAAGCTCATAATAAAATCTCCTTATTTTATTAAATACAATAATTTTGATTAAGAGGTAGCTTTCCAGCATCCTCTTTTTCCACGTTGAGTTGAGGGGCAAGGGGATAAACCTTATCGAGTTGTTTTGTAAGGGATTCCCTCATCTCCACAAGCTCCGCCACCGACATATTGTGGATGGCTTTCTCGTGGAGGGATTTATTCATCTCGGGATAAAGAATTCCCGAAAGACGAGAAACCTCATCTGCGAGATAGTTTTTATACAAAACACCGTCGTTGGCCTTTTCTTCTAAATCTTCAATAGCTTTTGAAAGGGTGGTTATTTGATGGGATAAAAGGGTTACGTCTTCATCCCTTGAATAGTTTTTAATGCAGTCCACAATATCCTCGGATTCAAAGGCGAAGGTACCTTTACCGTTGTAGGATTTAATAACTCCTGCTTTAGGTTGAGCGGGGACAGCCACAAAACTCCATTCAAAGGCATCAAGGGGATTATCTAAAATATTGTGGCAAAGATATTTAACCCCGTTCTTGCGATAAAATCTACCCTTTTTGTGTTCACAATGACCGGTGCGTCGATCGGTGGCACAAATAGAGCAGTAGGATGCACCCATAGAACAACCAACGCTTACCTCTTTAGTGATACCTGCATCCAGTGCCAAGATAAAATCTTTGGTACTGTCGCATTTGATGGTATACACTCTTGCTTTAAGACGGCAGTAGGGTTCACCTCTTTTGGTGATAGCACCCTCCACCTTTTCCGCCTCGCATTCAAAGATACGGGCAATTTGATCGTGGGCTTTTCCCGAATGATCAAAGATACCTGTTTTGCCAACAAACATAGGTGCCATTTTTTCAAGAGCATTTGTAGAAAAACGCTCGAAATCTCTATCTATCTCGTTGTCGCAAAGCACCACCGAAAAAACGTAAACCTCTTCGGGGGACAAAGGGCGACGGGTGAACTTGTTTATTTTTTCAAGTTCTTCTGCGGTGGGAGTGCCACCGCTTTCAATGATATATCCTTCCTTCATTATGCAATTTCCTCCATATTCTTTCTTGTTTCATTTTCAATTTCAAATGCAATCTTTTTTGCTTGCATTTTAATAAGATCTGCACGGGCAAGTTCTACCTCATCTTGAAGGCAAATGTTATCCCAAACAATTTCAAAGTTTTTAGGATATCCTTTAAGTGTGAGATAGATTTCGCAAACCCTCTTTATAGCGGGGGTAAGAATTCTTCGATAATTCCAAAGTTCAGAGGTTAACATATCGGCCTGCTGTGAGGACATCCTTTCGGTGGTTGACCAAGAAAGTCCAAGCATAAAGGGTGGTATACCCGTACGGGCAACGATTTGTTCCATCATTTGTCTTACGGGAATGTTACAATCGGGAATAATATTGTCGGCACCGATTGCCTTAATCGATACGTCTCCAATAGCCACAAAATCGGAAACTTTACCGTCGGCGTTATCCCTCATTGCACGAGCCCATTCTTTGGCGATTTGATTTGCTCTTTCTTTAGCATACGCTCTTTCCCCTGCATCGGAGGAGGGCTTGTAGGTTACCGCAAAACGAACGTTGCCAATTCGTTCAAAATTAACACCGATTGTGTTGAATATCTTAAGAAGCACGTCACTTACAAAGGGAAGTCCCGAAAGAAGTGAGCGTCCGCAAACCTCACCCGCTTTAGGATTAAGTGTGCTCATTACAATAAGATTGGGATATTTAACCGGAGTAATATTGGCACCGTTTCTAACGCAAATTTTAGGACTGTGTCGCATAGGATCTTTTTCAATCTCTAAAATATTCAAAGGGGCATTATACAAAGCGGCAATATCTTTGCCCGATACCGAGGGGAGAATTTCTCCCACGGAAGTACCATACATAAGAAGGGATTCAAGGTGTTGAGAAACGAAACAATTTATTCCCGTCATAGAGTTGCCTACGGGCACGTTTTCAAGGAATTCATTTATCTCTCGTTCCACCTTTTGATTGGGGCATTTTATTTCAAATCCGCCCACCAAAGCGATAGTTTTGGAAATGGCGGCATCAATTACAGGAATGGCCTCACGCATAGCATCATAGATGGCGTATTCCGGTTTCAGTAGGGGAGTATATCTTGAAAGGGCGCCAAAGGGATGAGAATTATCCCGCACCGTTTGTAAAACAGCCGAAGCAGATACAGACTGTTTTTTCTTAAATATATTTTCTATCTTCAAAACTTTATCTCCTAACAGCCACGGCGAAGCAATCATCAGCATCTTTATCCACTACGGTAGATACGAAGTAACGAATATCATCCATGGCGTGATCATTTTCTTTAATTGGACGGTCGCAACCTGCTGACTCATCCCAACGATAGAGAGAAAACTCTCTTAAACTGTCATTACAAGCGTAAACGATTTTGATTTTATCCTCTTTAAGAGCACTCGCCACCTTGCGAATACCGTCGGTAACGTTGTTGTCGGCAGGAATAACCTTGAACCTACCGTGCCTGCGAATACAGGTCATAAAAGAGGCGGCAGATGGATCGCAAATAACGGCGGTAATATTTAGCGAATCGGCAAGACCCTCTAGTGCTGCGTAATATTCCTCATCGGTTTTTTGTTCACCCGAACGTTTTGAGGAATAGTAATATTCCCTAATGCGGTACCATACTCCTTCATGTCTGCCCCAAAGACCGAATGAGGAGGGATTAACCGTTCCGTAGTCGCAGGAAATATAATACTTGTCGCAGGATTTAGGTGGAGGGCATAAATGCCTGTCCCGATCGAATTGCGGATAAACAAGTCCCTCCGCCGCTACCCATTTACCAAGGACAAACCTCTCATAAAAGGTGCCTGAGTAAAGGGAGCGGTATCGGTCCACAATATCGGGAGAAAGTGAAGGATTATCCTCCATAGTGAAATGAAGATAAAGGGCGTTTTTTTCATCCACCCTCTTTATCCACTCGTTATAAAACCAATGATGGGGATTCCCCGGATTACAATTAAACCAAAATTTAGAACCCTTAACCGAGCATCGTGCAAGACACTGCTCCACAAATGAGCGGGGCATAAGGGCAACTTCATCAAGCATAGCACCGCTTAAGGTCATACCCTGAATGAGGGCGGCGGAGGATTCATCCTTACCGCCAAAAAAATAAAAGCGATTGCTTCTGCCGTCCGCTGAAACGTCCATATAGTTAGAGGCGGTTTTAATATTACAGGTGAAGCCCAATTCGGTCAGTTGCTGACATAAAGGCACAATAATATTTCTTTTAAGTGAGGTTACGGTTTTACCGCAAATTGCGAAACTGTGTCCATTAAAAGCCCAAAACGCCCACAATACAAAAGATATCGACATACAAAGTGTCTTTCCCGACCTTACCGCACCATCGCAAATAAGGGCATCCTTTTTGCTGTGTTTACTGCCAAAGCACCACCAGGTTAGCACCAACAGTTGTTTTTTTGAAAAGGGAGTAAATTCTATTAAATACCTCTAATTATCGTTTGAGTTTCCGTTTAGTTGCCTTACCCCTTCGGTAAGAGCGTTATAAAAAGGAGAAATCTTGTTACCATCCGATATATTGTCAATTTCAGAAAGTTTTTCAAGGGCTTTTATGCGGTCAAAGAATTTGATTTCCATACCTCCACCCTTGGGACGCTTTATCTCTGATATTAAAAATAAATCCAACCCATCTAAATCGGCAGGGGATAAGGGCTCCTCGGCAAAAAGTAACCTAAGGGCATCGGATATGGATGAAAAAGCAAGTCGCCTTAACCCCGCAGCAGCATCCCCCGTTTGGGTTTGGTTGTTTAACTCCGAAAGTGTGTCCTTAATATCCTGACGAGAAAGCAGACGAAGACCTACCTTTTCGGGGAATATTTTGTAACCTGCTTTTACCGCCGCTTCCCTTGGATTTCGGGTGGCGTGAAAAAATCGGCAAAACAGTATTTCTTTTTCGGTGAGAACAGATTTTGACATATATATCATCCTTTACATTGGTCTAAAGGGGATAATTACCCTCACTAAAGGAGATAAAATGAATAAAAAGTTGCCTAAGTAATGGCAACTAAAGAAAAATTGCAAAAAAATATGGTGTACCGAATATCGATACACCAAAGAAATGATATATATAATTTGTAGGTTAACTATCAAAATCCTCTATAATGTTAAATAAATCCTCATCGGAGTAGATGGGGATTCCTTTGTTTAGAGATTCAATATCCTGTGAGGGCAGTGATTGGGTGGATACCGAAAGCAAACGAAAGGGGATATCCTCCCCGTAATGGAATATACCGATAATATCTCCGTAGGTCTTGACGGTGTATAGGGGAGAGGGAGTTTCCGCTTTAACTGTGTCGGGTGGGGGTGTAGTTGTGCCTATAACCGAAGTGCTTAACTGAACAACCGAAAACGCCGTTGCAACTATAAAAATAATTAAAACAATCTTTTTAGCCAAAATAATATTTCTCCTTATATTTTTTCGTAAATATTATTGGTAAAAAAGGCGGAATTTATCTATGTGCAATATGCACAAAAATAAGTGTTAAATTTCGTTAAAGAATTACGAAAAAACATATTGCATCTTGAGAAAGTTTATGATATTATTATAGGGCATCTTTATAGGTGTAGATATGCGTTGATGCAGGAGGTGGCCATCTGCCAATAGGTAGGATGGGAAATTTCTGCGGAGTATGTCCGATTTTAAACCGGGCGACAGTATACCACGTCAGACCAAGGGCGACTTGCGTTAAACCCTTGTCTGTAAGGCGTTTTGGGATACTCCGGAAAAGGCCTTTCCACTTAAAGCCGATTCCGGTTTTTAGATGGTTGTCCACGAAACACACGGGGGAGTGTGACAATTATTTACTCCCGAGGCGTCGCCCGCCACCAAACGAGTCGATCTCAAAAAACAAAAATAAAATAGGAATCGACTCTCCATCGCAGATGTGATGCCAAGGTCTGCGAGAAAATTTAAGGAGGCGTAACAAATGGCAGCAAAAGAAAAAATCAGAATCCGTCTTAAGGGTTACGATCATCAGCTCGTTGATCAATCTGCTGAAAAGATTGTAGAAACCGCAAAGCGTACAGGTGCAAGAGTATCGGGTCCCGTACCCCTTCCCACCGAAAGAGAAATCGTAACCATTCTTCGTGCAGTTCATAAGTACAAAGATTCCCGTGAACAATTTGAACTTCGCACCCACAAAAGACTGATAGACATTCTTCGTCCTTCCAACAAAACTGTTGAGGCGTTGATGGGTCTTGAACTCCCTGCCGGCGTAGAAATAGAGATTAAGCTTTAATATCTCTTACATTATAATATAATACGCTGACGAGAGGTCATGTTGGTGAAAGCCAACCAATAACCAAGGAGGTATAGAAAATGAAAAAAGCAATCATCGGAAAAAAGATTGGTATGACCCAACTTTTTGACGAACGCGGAAACGTAGTTCCTGTAACTGCAGTTGAAGCAGGCCCCTGCATCGTAACTCAAAAGAAAACTCTTGAGAACGATGGTTACGAAGCAGTGCAAGTTGGCTTTGGTGAACTCAAAGCATCCAAAGTTAACAAACCCATGGCAGGTCATTTTGCAAAGAATGACGTTGCTCCCAAGAAGTTCCTTCGCGAATTCCGTCTTGAAGACATCGCATCGGTAAACGTAGGCGACCTTATTAAGGCCGACGCTTTCGCAGTAGGCGAAGCAGTTGACGTTACCGGCACCAGCAAAGGTAAAGGAACTGCCGGCGTTATCAAACGTTGGAACTTTGCCCGTCTTAAAGAAACCCACGGTACCGGTCCTGTTCATCGTCATGCCGGTTCTCAAGGTGCTTGTTCCTCTCCCTCCCGTGTATTCAAGGGAACCAAAGGTGCAGGTCGTATGGGTTGTGAACGTGTAACCGTTCAAAATCTCGAAATCGTTATGGTCGATGTTGAAAACAACGTAATCGCTATCAAGGGTGCCATCCCCGGCCCCAAAGGCGGCATCGTTGTTATCGCCGACAGTGTAAAAGCTTAAGGGAAGGAGTGTTCTAAATGGCTAGTGTTAAAGTAGTAGATATGACCGGTGCTGAAACCGGCTCCATCGAACTCAAAGATTCTATCTTTGGTATCGAACCCAACCAACACGTTATGCATTTGGCAATTGTTAACTATCTTGCCAATCAACGTCAAGGAACCCAATCTGCTCTTACTCGTGCAGAAGTAGCAGGCGGCGGACGTAAACCCTGGAGACAAAAGGGAACAGGCCGTGCTCGTCAAGGTTCCACCAGAGCAGTCCAATGGTATCATGGTGGCGTAGCATTCGCTCCCAAGCCCCGTGACTATCGTCTTTCCCTCAACAAGAAGGTTAGAAAGCTCGCAATTCTTTCCGCACTTTCCGACAAGGCAGCTAACGAAAACATCATCGTTCTCGACAAGCTCGTTCTTGATGGATTCAAAACCAAGACTGTTGCTAAGATGCTCAGCGACATCGGTGCAGCCAAGAAAACTCTTCTTGTGCTCGACAATGCCGACAAAGTTGCAGTAAACAGTGCAAGAAACATCGAAGGCGTTAAGGTAGCTGGTATCAACACCATCAACACCTACGACATCGTAAATGCAGATTGCATGGTAATCGTTAAAGCAGCGGTAGAACAGTTAGAGGAGGTATATGCATAATGAGTAAACTTGCTCAAGACATCATCCTCGGACCGGTTATCACCGAAAAGAGCATGACCGCAGCCCGTGACTCCAAGAAGTTCACCTTTAAGGTTGCTGAGGATGCAAACAAAATCGAAATCGCCTCTGCTGTTGAACAACTTTTCAAAGTTAAAGTCAGCAAGGTAAACACCATTAATGTTCGTGGCCAACAACGCCGTTACGGTCGTTTCGAAGGATACACTGCTTCCTGGAAAAAGGCCATCGTAACCTTGACCCCCGATTCAAAGAACATCGAGTTCTTCGAGGGTATGATGTAATCGAAGGAGAGTGAAGAAAAATGGCAATTAAGTATTATAACCCGACGACTCCCGGTCGCCGCGGAATGACTGTAGTTGATTATTCCGAACTTTCCAAGGTAGCACCTGAGCGCAGCTTGCTTGCTCCCCTTAAAAAGAATTCCGGACGTAATAGCTACGGACGTATCACCGTTCGCCACAGAGGCGGCGGAAACCGCAGAAAGTATCGTATTATTGACTTCAAGAGAAATAAGCTCGATATGTCTGCAAAGGTTCTTACTCTTGAGTACGATCCTAACCGTACCGCACACATCGCTCTCGTTCAATACGAAGATGGCGAAAAGCGCTACATCATTGCACCTCAAGGTCTTAAAGTTGGCGACACCGTTGCTAACGGCGTAAATGCCGATATCGTAGCAGGTAACGCACTTCCCTTGACTGCAATCCCCACCGGTACCTTCATTCACAACGTTGAACTTTATCCCGGCAAAGGTGCACAACTTGCACGTGCAGGCGGTGTAATGGCTCAACTTATGGCTAAAGAAGGCAAACATGCTCTTCTCCGCCTTCCCTCCGGCGAACTTCGTAAAGTTCCCGTTGAATGTATGGCAACCGTTGGCCAAGTTGGCAACGCCGACCACGCTAACGTAAACATCGGTAAAGCCGGTAAGAAACGTCACATGGGTTGGAGACCCACCGTTCGTGGTTCTGTTATGAACCCCTGCGATCACCCCCACGGTGGTGGTGAAGGTAAATCCCCCATCGGTCGTTCCGGTCCTGTTACTCCCTGGGGTAAACCCACCCTCGGTTACAAGACCCGTAAGCATCATAATCGTTCTGACAAACTTATTGTCAAACGTCGCAACAGCAAGTAGGACGAAAGGAGATAAAATTAAATGAGTAGAAGTACTAAAAAAGCGCCTTTCGTTCAACCTGTTCTTCTCAAAAGAGTTCAGGAAATGAACGCCTCCGGCGAAAAGAGAATTCTTAAAACCTGGAGTCGCGCATCCACAATATACCCTGATTTTGTCGGTCACACCTTTGCAGTCCATGACGGTAGAAAACACGTACCCGTATATGTGACGGAAGATATGATTGGACACAAACTCGGCGAATTTGCCCCCACCAGAACCTTTAAGGGCCACGCCGGTTCAAAAACATCTAACTCAGGTAAATAGGCGAAAGGAGATTTATGACTATGGAAGCTAGGGCAACAGCCAAGTACCTTAGAATTGCACCTCGCAAAGTTCAAATTGTACTTGACCTTATCCGCAATCAGCCCGCGAACAAGGCCATGGCGATTCTCCGCCATACACCTAAAGCCGCGTGCGAACCCCTTGAGAAATTACTCAAGTCGGCAATGGCAAACGCCGAAAACAACTTCAATATGGATGCATCCCGCCTTTATGTTTCGGAATGTTTTGTATGTCCCGGACCTACACTTAAACGTTTCCGTCCCAGAGCACAAGGCAGAGGCATGCGTATCCTTAAACGTACCAGCCACATCACTTTGGTTGTAAAAGAAGCAGAATAATAGAAGGAGGTAATAGTTATGGGACAAAAAGTAAATCCACACGGCCTTAGAGTCGGTGTTATTAAAAACTGGGATTCCCGCTGGTTTGCTAAAGACAACGTTTTTGGCGATACCCTCGTAGAGGACTATAAGCTCCGTAATTATCTTCTTGAGCTTCTTGCACCCGCTGGTGTTCCCAAAATTGAGATTGAACGTGATGCATCCCGCATCCGCGTATTCATCCACTGTGCTAAACCCGGTATGGTAGTTGGCCGTGGTGGCGCAGAAATCGAAAATCTTAAGAAAAAGTGCGAAGCACTTATCGGCAAACCCGTTCTTATCAGCGTAGTAGAGGTTAAAAACCCCGATCTTAACGCTCAATTGGTTGCTGAAAGCATCGCATCTCAACTCGAAAAGAGAGCCTCTTTCCGTCGTGCAATGAAACTCTCCATTGGCAGAGCTATGAAACTCGGCGCAAAGGGTATTAAAACTCAGGTATCCGGCCGTATCGGCGGTGCCGAAATTGCTCGTAGTGAAGAATACCATGAAGGTACCATTCCCCTTCAAACCCTTCGTGCAGATATCGACTACGGTTTTGCAGAAGCAAAAACCACCTATGGTCGTATCGGCGTAAAAGTTTGGGTATATACCGGTGAAGTTCTTCACGACAATCGTAAGCAGTCCGAAGTTAAAGAGGAACGTAGACCTCGTCGTGCTGCCAAGGAAGGAGGCAACCGCTAATGTTAATGCCTAAACGCGTTAAATACCGTAGAGTACACCGTGGCCGTCTTAAAGGTAAAGCCATGAGAGGTAACTGTGTTGATTACGGCGATTTTGGCTTACAAGCAACCGAACCCGCATGGATTACCTCCAATCAAATCGAGGCAGCCCGTATTGCAATGACCCGTTACACCAAGCGTGCAGGTCAGGTTTGGATTAAAATCTTCCCCGACAAGCCCATCACCGAGAAACCCGCTGAAACCCGCATGGGTTCCGGTAAAGGTTCTCCCGAATATTGGGTAGCCGTAGTTAAACCCGGCAGAGTTATGTTCGAAATCGGCGGAATTGATGAGACTCAAGCTCGTGAAGCAATGAGACTCGCAGCCAACAAACTTCCCATCAAATGTAAGTTTGTTAAAAAAGAGGAGAATGGCGGTGAACAGCAGTAATGAAAGCAAATGATATCAGACAAAAATCGGCAGAAGAATTGCAGAGCAAACTGGTAGATTTGAAAGAAGAACTTTTCAATCTGCGGTTCCAACTTGCCATCAATCAACTTGACAATCCTATGCAGATCAAGGCAGTTAAGAAGGATATCGCTCGAGTAAAAACCGTACTCAGAGATATGGAACTTAAAGAAGCCGCTGCTAAGGCAACGGAGGTATAGTTGTGAGCGAAAGAAAATTGCGTAAAACCCTCGTGGGTATGGTTGTTAGCGATAAAATGGATAAAACCGTTGTAGTCGCAATCGTCGACAGCGTAAAGCATCCCCTTTACGGTAAAATCGTGAAGCGTACTGTTAAGTTCAAGGCTCACGACGAAGAGAACACCTGTGGTGTCGGCGACCGTGTCGAAATTATGGAAACTCGTCCCCTCTCTAAAGATAAGAGATGGCGTGTAACCAGAATTATCGAAAAAGCGAAGTAAATTACAAGGAGGAAAACACTGTGATACAGCAACAGAGTTACCTCAGAGTTGCCGACAACACCGGAGCAAAGGAACTTATGTGTATCCGCGTTCTTGGTGGATCCGGCAAGAGGTATGCAAACATTGGCGATGTCGTAGTGGCCAGCGTTAAAAAGGCTGCACCCGGCGGTGTAGTTAAGAAGGGCGACGTAGTTCGTGCAGTAGTGGTCAGAACCGCCAAAGGTTTGCGTCGTGCAGACGGCACATATATTAGATTTGACGATAACGCAGCGGTTATTATCCGTGATGATAAAAACCCCCGCGGAACTCGTATTTTTGGACCGGTAGCGAGAGAACTTCGTGAGAAAGATTATCTCAAAATTCTCTCCCTCGCTCCCGAAGTACTTTAAGGAGGTAATGGTATAATGAAAAGTTTACACGTAAAAACCGGTGATACCGTTATGATCCTTAGTGGTAAAGATCGTGGCAAGACCGGCAAAATCCTCGAAGTTAGCCCTACCGAAGGTAAGGTTATCATCGAAGGCCGCAACATTATGACCAAACACCTTAAAGCAAGAAAAGCAGGCGATCCCTCCGGCATTGTAAAGGCAGAAGGCGCTATGTATGCTTGTAAAGTTGTTTGCGTTTGCCCAAAATGTGGCAAACCTACCCGTATTGGTACCAAAAAGTACGAAGATGGTAAAAAAGACCGCATCTGCAAAAAATGCGGCGAGATTTTCTAAGATAGGAGGAGCGTAAATAATGGCTAGACTTAAAGAAACCTATAAAAATGACGTTGCTCCTGCTCTTATGAAGAAATTCGAGTACAAAAGCGTAATGCAAATTCCTAAGCTTGATAAAGTAGTTATCAACGTAGGATGCGGCGAAGCAAGAGACAACGCAAAGGTAATTGATGCAATCTGCAGTGATTTAGGTCAAATTACCGGACAAAAAGCAATAGTTTGTAAGGCAAGAAAGTCCGTTGCAAACTTTAAACTTCGTGAGGGAATGAACATCGGTGCTAAGGTTACCCTTCGTGGCGAAAAGATGTACGAATTCGTAGATCGTCTTTTCTCTTTGGCACTCCCCAGAGTTCGTGACTTCCGTGGAATCAACCCCAACTCCTTTGACGGACGCGGAAACTACTCCATGGGTATCAAAGAACAACTCATTTTCCCCGAAATCAGTTACGACAAAATCGACAAGGTTCGTGGTATGGACATCTGCTTCGTTACCACTGCCAATACCGACGAAGAAGCCAGAGAGTTATTAACCCTTCTTGGCGCTCCGTTTGCGAAATAGGAGGATAAGAAATTATGGCAAAGACATCAATGAAGGTCCGTCAAGCAAGACCTGCCAAATTCTCAACCAGGGCCTATAACAGATGCAAAATCTGCGGCAGACCCCACGCTTATCTTCGCAAGTTTGGTATTTGCCGTATATGCTTCAGAGAATTGGCCTACAAAGGCGAAATTCCCGGCGTAAAAAAGGCAAGTTGGTAAGTTAATCCAAGCAGATAACATTAAGGAGGTAAGACGGTATGCAAATCACCGATACTATAGCCGATATGCTGACCAGAATTCGTAATGCGAATTCCGCCAGACACGATTCGGTTGATGTTCCTGCGTCTAACATGAAGAAGTCCATTGCACAGATTCTTGTTGATGAAGGATATGTAAAAGCGTTCTCCGTTATTGATGACGGAAAACAGGGCGTTATCCGTTTGACGCTCAAATATAATGAGGGCAAAACTCCCGCCATTACTGGTCTTCGTAGAGTTTCCAAGCCCGGACTTAGAATTTACGCCAGCTGCGAGGATATGCCTAAGGTTATGAAAGGCCTCGGCATCGCCATCGTATCTACTTCTAAAGGCGTTATGACCGACAAGATGGCTCGTCACAACAATGTTGGCGGCGAAGTTCTTGCATTTATCTGGTAAGGAGGAGAAAAGCTATGTCTAGAATTGGTAAGAAAGCTATCTCCATTCCTGCTGGAGTAGAAGTTAAAATCGACGGTAAATCCGTTACTGTAAAGGGTGCAAAAGCAACCCTTTCACACGAAATTGCCGGTGCAATCGAAGCAAAAATTGAGAATAACGAAGTAATCGTTACCCGTCCCAATGATGCTAAAGAAAACCGCGCACTTCACGGTCTCACCAGAACCCTTATCGCAAATATGATTGAGGGTGTAACCAACGGCTTCAAAAAGGAGCTTGACGTTCAAGGTGTAGGTTACCGTGTTGCAAAACAAGGTAAACAACTTGTTATGAACTTGGGTTATTCCCATCAGGTAATTATGGATGAGCCCGAAGGAATCACTATTGAGGTTCCCGGTCCCAACACCATCGTAATTTCCGGTGCAGACAAACAAGCCGTTGGTCAGTTTGCTGCAGAAGTACGTAAACAGCGTCCTCCCGAACCCTACAAGGGCAAAGGTATTCGCTATGTCAATGAAGTCGTCCGTCGTAAGGAAGGCAAGGCCGGTAAGGCATAATTATTGTAAAGGAGTGTATGTGCTATGGTTAATAGACCTGATAGCAAAAAAGCCCGCGCTACCAGACACCTTCGTGTTCGTGGTAAAATAAGCGGCACAGCAGAACGTCCCCGTCTTTGTGTATATCGCTCTCTTTCCAATATCAGTGCTCAAATCATTGACGACGTAAAGGGAGTAACAATCGTTGCTGCATCTTCCTATGAAAAGGATTTTGGTGCATACGGCGGTAACAAGGAAGCAGCCAAAAAGGTTGGCCAACTTGTTGCTGAAAGAGCAATTAAAGCAGGTGTAACCGAGGTAGTATTTGACCGCGGTGGTAACATCTATCACGGCAGAGTTGCAGAACTCGCCGACGGCGCCCGTGAGGGTGGCCTCAAATTCTAATAAGGAGGAGAATAATTTTGGCTAATATGATTGACGCATCCACCTTGGATTTAACCGAACGCGTGGTAGCAATAAACCGTGTATCTAAAACGGTTAAGGGCGGCCGAATTTTCAAATTCTCCGCCATAGTCGTAGTAGGCGACGGAAACGGCATCGTTGGCTTCGGTCTCGGTAAATCCGGTGAAGTTCCCGATGCAATCCGCAAGGGTATTGAAGACGCAAAGAAAAACCTTATTAAGGTATCTCTTCGCGGTTCTACTATTCCCCATGAAATTATCGGTGAGTTCGGCGCAGGTAGAGTTCTTCTCAAACCCGCTGCTCCCGGTACCGGTGTTATCGCCGGCGGCCCTGTACGTGCTGTTCTTGAAACTGTTGGTATTAAAGATATTCGTACCAAGGCCCTTCGTTCTAATAACCCCTGTAACGTAGTTCGTGCAACTATCAATGGTCTTGCAAACCTTCGTGATGCAAACCAAGTTGCCGCTACCCGTGGAAAATCTGTAAACGATATCCTCGGACCCGTAAAGGAGGACTAAACGATGGCAAAGAAAGAAGCAAAAGTACAAATCACCCTCGTTAAGAGCACCATCGGTTGCACCGAGAAGCAAATTGCTTCCGCAGCAGCACTTGGTCTTAAGAAAATCGGTGATGTAACTGTACAACCTGATAACGCAGCAACTCAGGGTAAAATCACTAAAATTCGTCACCTCGTAGAGGTAACAGAAGCGTAATTCGCATTGTAAACTATAAGGAGGTGCACAAAAAATGAAACTGCATGAAATTTCTCCCGCAGCAGGCTCCAACAAAGCCTCTAAGCGTGTAGGTAGAGGTCCCGCATCGGGCACCGGTAAAACTGCAGGTAAAGGTCACAAGGGTCAAAAAGCCCGTTCCGGCGGCGGCGTAAGAATTGGTTTCGAAGGCGGTCAAATGCCTTTGCAGCGTCGTATTCCCAAGAGAGGATTCAACAACATTTTTGCAACCAAGTTTGCAACTATTAACGTATCCGACCTTGAAAGATTCGAAAATGGTGCTGTAGTAGATACCGATGCTATCATCAACGCTGGTCTTATTAAAAAACCTTTGGACGGCATTAAGGTTCTCGGTAACGGTGAACTTACCAAAAAACTTACCGTTCAAGTAGCGTGCTTCTCAAAATCCGCTATCGAAAAGATTGAAGCAGCAGGCGGCAAAGCCGAAGCATTTATCCCTAAGAAAGAGGAAAAAGTTGAGAAGGACGAGGTGAAGTAGGATGCAACTATTAGAAACCATTCGTAACGGTTGGAAAATCGCCGATTTAAGGAAGAAGATTTTCTTCACCATCCTCGTTATTATCGCCTTCAGAATCGGTTCTTTTATCCCCGTACCCTTCATCAATGCTGCTGAGTTAGGCGCAGCCCTCAACACTGCAGCAGATAACACAATTTTTAGTTATCTTTCAATTCTCACCGGTGGCGCTATGGAATACGGTTCCATCTTCGCCATGGGTGTTACCCCTTACATCAACTCTTCAATTATCATGCAACTTTTGGCAGTTGCTATTCCTGCTCTTGAACGTCTTCAAAAAGAAGGCGAAGAGGGACGCAAAAAGATTGCACAACTTACTCGTTATGCAACCGTTATCTTGGCACTTATCCAAGGTACTGCCTTCTACTTCTATCTCCGTAACTCCGGTGATTTTCTCACCTACGGCAGAAACGAAGCATGGTACGTTGAACTTCTCCCCGCATTGACCATTATTATGTGCTTTACCGCAGGTTCTGCACTTGTAATGTGGATGGGTGAGCAGATTGATGATAAGGGTATCGGTAACGGTATTTCTATGATACTCTTTGCCGGTATTCTTTCCAGAGCTCCTACAGCATTCGCATCCCTTTGGAATATGATTCTTAACAAGAAATACTTCCAATTTGGTGCAATCTGTGTTGCCTTCGCAGTTGTAATTGCTTTCGTTGTATTTATGACTGCAGCTGAAAGAAGAATCCCCGTTCAATACGCAAAACGTGTTGTGGGACGTAAGATGTACGGTGGTCAAAGCAGCCACTTACCTATTCAGGTAAATATGGCTGGTGTTCTCCCCATCATCTTCGCAAGTTCTATTCTTTCAATTCCCTCTACAATCCTCGCATTTATGGGCAGTAAAACCAATTGGTTCACAAAGATTCTTAATCTTTTCTCTTATGACCAAGCATTTTACGTAGTTCTCTATCTTGTGTTGATTGTATTCTTCGCATACTTCTATGTTACCATTCAATACAATCCGGTAGAAATGGCAAACAATCTCCGCAAAAACTCTGGTGTAGTTCCCGGTATTCGTCCCGGCAGACCCACCGCAGAGTTCATTGGCAAGATTATTACCAGAATCGTTCTTATCGGTGCAATTTTCTTGGGTATCATGGCAGTACTTCCCGTTTTGGTTGGTACCGTATTCCAGATTCCCGGAATTTCCTTGGGTGGTACATCCGTATTGATTCTTGTAGGTGTTGCTCTCGACACCGTTAAGGCAATCGAATCTCAAATGATGATGAGATTCTACAAAGGTTTCCTTGACTAAGAATTATTCCCCGAAAGGAACGCTTTAAGATGAAAATGATTCTTCTTGGCCCTCCGGGCGCCGGAAAAGGCACCCACGGAAAAATCATCGCAGGTCGATATAATATTCCCATTATCTCCACCGGCGATATGATTAGAGAGGCCATAAAAAAAGGCACCGAAATCGGAAAAGTTGCAAAAGATATCATCAATAAAGGTCAACTCCTCAGCGATGAAATCGTTATCGAAATGGTTAAAGAGCGAGTAGGATATGACGATTGTAAAGAAGGATTCATTCTTGATGGATTCCCCCGTACAGTTGGTCAAGCCGAAGCTTTAAGCCAAATGAATGAGGGCAAACCCGATATTGTTTTGGAACTTTATTCCACCGACGGGGAAATTATTGAACGTTTATCGGGGCGGCGTGTCTGCCCCGACTGCGGTCAAACCTACCACGTTGTTGACAACAAACCCAACGTGGAGGGAAGATGTGATTCTTGTAACGCCGAACTCATTATTAGAGACGACGATACAGAAGAAACCATCAAAGATAGGTTGAAGGTTTATCACCTTCAAACCGAACCCTTGACCGAATATTATAAAAAGCAAGGTATTCTTCGTTCAGTACACGTTGCTGGCGAAATGAATGATGTTGCAGCGGAAATCGCAAAGACTCTTGAGGGTTAGTTTATGATTATATTCAAAACAGCAAGAGAACTTGCACTTATGAAGGAAGCATGTATTCTTTCGGCCGAAGCACTTAAACTTGCAGGAGAGGCAGTAAGACCGGGCGTATCCACCGCCGACATTGACCGAATTGCTTATAAGCATATCGTGTCAAACGGAGGTAAACCAAGTTTCCTTGGATATAGCGGATATCCCGCTACCGCCTGTATCTCGGTCAATAACGAAGTTATTCACGGCATTCCAAGCAAACACCGAATCCTAAAAGAGGGCGATATAGTCAGCATTGACCTCGGCGCCACTCTTCACGGATTTCACGGAGACAATGCCGCCACTTTCGCAGTAGGGGAGATTTCTCCTGAAGCGAAGCGGCTGATAGATACCACCAAAGAGGCGCTATATAAAGGCATCGAAGCGGCGGTGTCGGGCGGCAGAATCGGTGATATTGGTGCAGCGGTTCAAAAACATGCCGAGGATAAAGGATATTCAGTAGTCCGTAAGTTTGTGGGTCACGGAGTGGGGAAGGATCTCCACGAAGCACCCGAGGTACCTAATTTCGGTTCTCCCGGTCGTGGGGTAAGACTTATCCCCGGAATGACCTTGGCCATTGAACCTATGATTAATGCGGGTACACACGACGTTAAAATTCTGAAGGACGGTTGGACAACAGTAACCGTTGACGGAAGTCTTTCAGCCCACTTTGAGCATACCGTTGCAATTACACCAAACGGTCCGGTTATTATGACCGAACTTTAACGGAGGAAAAGAATGGAACTCAAAACAGGACGCGTTGTGTATTCAAAGGCCGGAAGGGATAAGGGGTACTTTCTTGTAATAACCGAAGCAAATGAGAACTACGTTCTCGTTGCCGACGGAAAAGAAAGACCGCTTGAAAGGCCGAAAAGGAAAAACACCAAGCATATCGGTGTAACCAAAGCCGTATTAGACAACGGCTCAATGTCTACAAACCGAGCATTACGGAAGAGTTTGCAAAGATTTACGAATTCTCCCGAAATGATGCAAAGTGAGGAGGAGAACAAATAATGTCAAAAGAAGACATGATTGAAGTAGAAGGTACCGTAAAAGAGGTTCTTCCTAACGCAGTATTTAAGGTAGAACTTCCTAACGGACACATAATCACAGCCCACATATCCGGCAAATTGAGAATGCACTACATTCGCATTTTGCAAGGAGATAAGGTAACAGTGGAAATGTCTCCATATGACCTTACCAAAGGGCGTATAACATGGCGGTCCAAATAATATAGGACCTAACGGCTACTATTAAGTAGGAGGTAAAAACAATGAAAGTCAGACCTTCTGTCAAAAAAATCTGTGACAAATGTAAGATAATCAAACGCAAAGGCCGTATTATGGTTATCTGCGAAAATCCCAAGCACAAACAACGTCAAGGATAATCCTTGACCGAAACGGAGATGCAAACACAAACATCCCGTGTCACTCATATTATGGAGGTGCAATAACAAATGGCTCGTATTTCAGGTGTAGACCTTCCTCGTGAAAAGAGAGTTGAAATCGGACTCACATACATCTACGGTATCGGACCCAAAACTGCTAAAGATATCTTGGCAGCAACCGGTGTTAACCCCGATGTAAGAGTTAAAGACCTTACCGAGGATGATGTATCTAAACTTCGTGAGTACATCGAACACAACTTAGAAGTAGAAGGTGACCTTCGTAGAACCGTCGCTTTCGACATTAAAAGATTAATTGAAATCGGATGTTACCGTGGTGTTCGTCACCGTAAAGGACTTCCGGTTCGTGGACAACGTTCCAAAACCAATGCCAGAACAAGAAAAGGTCCCCGTAAGACCATCGCTAACAAGAAAAAGTAATAACTGCTTAAAAGCGATATTGTTGTTCGGCTAAATAAAGCCGACACATTCTGTTTTTCACGAAAGGAATGAAAGGAAAAATATGGCAACTAAAGGTAAAAAGACAATAAGCCGTCGCCGCGACCGTAAAAATATCGAACGCGGTGCAGCACATATTCAATCTACCTTCAACAACACCATAGTTACCATCACCGACGTTCAAGGTAATGCAATTTCTTGGGCATCCGCAGGTGAAATGGGCTTCAGAGGTTCTAGAAAATCTACTCCCTTCGCAGCTCAAACTGCAGCAGAAACTGCAGCAAAAGCAGCTATGGAACATGGTCTTAAGACTGTTGAAGTATTCGTAAAAGGACCCGGTTCGGGTCGTGAGGCAGCAATCCGTGCTCTTCAAGCAGCAGGTTTGGAAGTAACCATGATTAAAGACGTTACTCCCATCCCCCATAACGGATGCCGTCCACCCAAAAGACGTCGTGTCTAATTTAATGGAGGTGTAACAAGTATGGCAAGATATACCGGTGCAGTTTGCAGATTGTGCCGCCGTGAAGGACAAAAACTCTTCCTTAAAGGCGACAGATGTTATTCAGGCAAATGCTCCTTTGATCGCAGAGCTTATGCTCCCGGCCAACACGGACAAAGCCGCAAAAAGTCATCCGAATACGGTTTGCAATTGCGTATGAAACAAAAGGCAAGACGCTATTATGGTGTACAGGAAAATCAATTCCATCACTATTTTGAAATTGCCGAAGCAAAAGCCGGCGTAACCGGTGAAAACCTTCTCCGTCTCTTGGAAAGCCGTCTCGACAACGTAGTATATCGTTGTGGATGGGCATCCTCCAGAGCAGAAGCCCGTCAGTTGGTTGTACACAACCACTTCACTGTAAACGGCAAAAAGGTTAATATTCCTTCCTACCTTATCAAGGCAGGAGATGTAGTCGCTATCGGTGAAAAGAGCCGCAGCAGCGAAAAGATCAAGGCAGTAGTTGAAGCAGGCGCAAGCCGTCCCAAGACTGCATGGCTTGATGTAAATGCAAATACCCTGGAAGCAAAGGTACTCAACCTTCCCACTCGTGACCAGATAGATGCTCCCATCGAAGAACATCTCATCGTTGAGTTCTACAGTAAATAATAGTAAATTGCACAAAGTGCTTTTACTTAAGTGGGTAAAACAATGTTTGGCGGAAAGCCGCACAATATTAAGGAGGGTTCTGAATGATAGAAATTGAGAAGCCCAGAATAGAAACTGAGGAACTTGCAACCGACGGTTCTTATGGCCGTTTTGTGGTAGAACCTCTTGAAAGAGGATACGGTACAACCCTTGGCAACAGCTTAAGAAGAGTATTGTTGTCATCACTCCCCGGCGTTGCAGCAACTTCTGTTAAATTCGATGGCGTAGTTCACGAATTTACCACCATTGAGGGTGTAAAAGAGGATGTTACAGAAATCATCCTTAACCTCAAAGGTTTAACTGCAAAAATCCACGGTGATGGTCCCAAAACTTTGACCATCAGTGCCGAAGGTCCTTGTGAAGTTACTGCCGCAAACATCTTTGCAGATAGCGAAGTAGAAATACTTGAGCCGGATATGCACATCGCAACCCTTTCTGAAGGTGGTCGCCTCTTTATGGAAATCACCATCGACAAGGGCAGAGGATACGTTCCTGCTGAACGCAATAAGCAAGATGTTATCGGAATTATACCGATTGACTCTATTTACACCCCGGTACACAAGGTTAACTACACAGTAGATAATACTCGTGTTGGCCAAATCACCGACTACGACCGCCTTACTCTCGAAGTATGGACCAACGGCGTAATCACCGCTGAAGAGGCAGTATCCCTTGCAGCAAAGATTATTAGTGAACATCTTAACTTGTTCATCAATCTTTCCGCTGAAGGCCTTGGAGCAGATATTATGGTTGAAAGCCGTGAATCCGGCGAAGAGAAGGTTCTCGAAACAACCATTGAAGAACTTGACCTTTCGGTAAGAAGCTTTAACTGCTTAAAACGTGCCGGAATAAACACCGTCAAAGATTTGATAGGCAAATCCGAAGACGATATGATGAAGGTTCGTAACCTTGGTCGTAAATCTCTTGAAGAGGTTATCAACAAGTTGGCGACCTTGGGCTTTACCTTAGCAAAGGACGAAGCATAATTAAACGAAGTAAACCTTCTAACTACATCCAAAAAAGGAGTGAAATTCAATGCCCGGTAGCAGAAAACTCGGCAAAAAGTCCGATAGTAGAAAAGCAATGTTACGTTGCATGGTTACCTACCTTTTAGAAAACGGTAGAATCGAAACCACCGTAACCAGAGCTAAGGAAGTCCGTGCTATGACAGAGAAATACATCACTCTCGGCAGAAATAACACTCTTGCCGCGAAGCGTCAAGCAATGGCTTTCATTACTAAAGAAACCGTGGTAAAGAAATTATTTGATGAAATCGGCCCCAACTACGCAAACCGTAACGGTGGTTACACTCGTATCACCAAAATCGGTCCCCGTAGAGGCGACGCAGCTGAAATGGCTGTTATTGAACTTATCTAATAATTTTATTTATTAACCAACCCCCGAAGGAGAGCAATCTCCCTCGGGGTTTTATTTTTATTTGTGGCACATTTAATGGGACAGTATCACCTTTTTAAAGATATAAAACTTTGACAAGAAAAGGCGAATAATGTATAATATATTCGTGATAATTTGATTGGAGTGGAAGTATGGTACATTTCATAATTGGACGTTCGGGAAGCGGAAAAACCCACTTTATTAGAAACGAACTATTAAAGGATGCAAGTGAAAAGGTTCTGATAGTACCTGAACAATATTCCTTCGAAAGCGAAAGAGCATTAGTTGAAATGAACAAGGGAAAGGGAATGATAACCTCCACCGAGGTATATTCTTTCTCCCGACTTTGTGATAGAGTTTTTTCCCTTCAAGGTGGCATAGCACAAAAGGAGTTCGATATAACTTTACAAACTCTAATTATGGGCAAAACACTTCAAAACCTTTGTGATGAACTTACCATATTCAAAAAATCATCCAAGTCCCCCGACTTTATCAAGGCGGTTATCACATCCTATAACGAAATGAAAAACGGCGGTATATCGGTGGAGGATATTACCCGCACCGCCGATACAGTAAATGACCTTCATTTAAGTCATAAACTTAAAGATATATCCACAATATTCACCCACTATGAAGCATTAGCAGGGGTGAATTTTACCGATAAAAACGATGAGTTAAATATCCTTTTAGAAAAACTTAAAGATTTTCCCTTTTTTAAGGGCAAAAGCGTATATTTTGACGGTTTTAAATCCTTTACGGGAATGCAAATGAAGATAATTGAACTCATTATGACTCAGGCAAATGAGGTGTATTTCTCACTTTGCACCGATACACTTACCCGTTCAACCCCCTCGGATGTTTTCTATACCGTTAAAATTACCGCAGAGGATATTTTCAAACTTGCAAGTAAAAATAATATCCCCGTTAACGCCCCAAAAGTTATGGAAGATTCTATGTTTGGTCGCAGTGAGTCCCTTAAAGCGGTGGAGGAAATATTGTGCGGTAAAATGGATGATAATTTTGATGGTGAGTCGGATAATATCACCATTGTAAATGCACCAAATAAATTTGATGAATGTAATTTTGTCGCCCGTACAATTAGTAAACTTATCCGTGATGATGGATATAGATTTAGAGATATTTCGGTTATAACGGGTGCCGCTGACCAGTATTTTTCTCCAATGAAAGCGGCATTTGAGGTGGCAGATATTCCGTTTTTTGCCGATGAGCGTCGCCCACTTGACTGTCAACCCATTATGGTTGCCCTTAAACGCCTTATGGAGTCAATATCCAATCCCTTTAGTACCGAAACCATTTTATCTCTTCTTAAAATCGGCATTACAAATATTCCCCTTGATGACGTATATTTGCTTGAAAATTACTGTTATTTGTGGAATATCAAGGGATCACAATTTACAAGCCCCTTTACCTATAATCCTAAGGGTGCCGATAATAATTTAGATGACAAAGCAAATGCCCAACTTGAAAAACTTAACGATATCAGAAGTAAGGTTATAACACCCCTTGTTGACCTTAAAGAAAAGGCAAAAGAAACAAATAGTGCTGAAGAATTTTCAAGGGCAATTTTTGAATACTTTGTATCGGTGGGTGTGGATAAAAATTTATCCGATTTAGCCACCGAAATAGAAAACGAGGGAGACGTAAATACCGCGGAAGATATCCGCCGTAGTTTTGCCCTCTTTGTTGACGTGCTTGAAAAGGGAGCAAGAGGATTGTCGAGTGAACCCATTAGTTTTAAGCAGTACGCAACCCTTATAAATGTTGTTATCGACTCATTAGATATGGGCAGTTTGCCCCAAGGACTTGACGAAGTTTCTTTATGCTCGGCGAAAAGAAGCCGTCCTGCTAATCCTAAAATTGTGTTCGTTTTGGGTGCGAATGACGGAGTATTCCCCTCAATTCCCACCGAGGGCGGAATATTTAGCACCGCCGACCGCAAAAAACTAATTGAGCAAAATCTTCCCTTGCCCGACCTAAACGAAAGGGCTTTGTCGGAGGAAAATTTCCTGTTTTATTCCGCAGTTTGTTGTGCTTCAGAGAGGATATATATTACCTATTCGCAAGGGGACTCCACAGGACTACCCCTCGTACCCTCGGCTATGATAACCGAACTTGAAAACAAAATCACAAATGCAAATAAAGTTAAGTATAAAGATTTTTGCACTAAAGGGGATATTCCTTACGGAGTAGAAACCGTGTCGGGAGCATTACAAACCCTTGCCACCGAAGCAAGAAAGGGAAGTGAGGTATCCGACGCCCTCTTCAAATATTTTGATACCCACCAAAACGGGGGAGCAGATACCCTTAAAAACATTCTGAACCCTGCCCCATTAAATATCCCAAATGACGTGGCAGTAAGGATGTATGGCAAGGACCTCACCGTTTCTCCCACCGCTTTAGATAGTTACCATAAGTGCAGTTTCAATTATTTTTGCAAGTATGGTCTAAAGGCATATCCTAAAGAGCAGGTTTCTATTGATGCCGCCGCAAGGGGTACCATTGTCCACGCGGTGCTCGAAAACCTTGTGAATAAATATATGGATAAAACCTTCACAAACTATTCCCCCGATATCTTAAAAGAAGAGGCGCGTAATTTGACCGATGCCTACGTAGAGGAACATTTGGGAGGATATGCGGACAAAACGCAAACCTTTATTTATGAGATAAACAGCATAAAAAAATCCCTTGAATTTATCGTAGAATATATGGCAAAAGAACTGTCGGGAAGCAAATTCAGGGCGGTAAAATGTGAACTAAAAATGGACAAGTACGGTGATATAAACCCCGAAGAAATTCCCCTTACACAGGGTGGTACCATATCGGTTAAGGGTGTGGTTGACCGTCTTGATGCTTATGAAGAGGATGGGGTTACCTATCTTCGTGTTGTTGACTACAAAACCGGCAATAAGGATTTGCACATAGGCGATATTTATTGCGGAATCGGTCTTCAAATGTTCGTTTATCTTTTCACCTTAGTTAAGAGCAAAAAGTTTGGTGAAGATAGTCGCCCCGCCGCAGTGCTTTATTTCCCTGCACGTGCAAAAGCACTTGGTAAGAGTGATGCCCCAGCCCAAAAAATGAAGGGTGTAGTGCTAAATGATCAGGCGGTTATGGATGCAAGTAACACCGCATTTATGCCATATACTATCAATAAAAACGGCAGTATTGGTGCAAGATCTTGGCTTGGTAGTGAAGATTTCTTTGAGGGCACCGAAAATAAGATTAGAGATATTCTTCGTAATATGGGAGATAAACTCCACAAAGGAGAAATATCCGCAAATCCCCTTGACCCCAAAGGGGGAGATGCCTGTCAGTATTGTGACTACGTAACGGTGTGTCCCCACGGAAATACCGCCTTGCACGGTAAAACCCCGGTAGAAACCGAAGAAATGAAAAAAGATATTTTAGAAAGAGGTGATTACGATGGCACATTCTCCAACTCAGGAACAACAGAAAGCGATTGATGCAAACTGCGGTCTGATAGTATCGGCGGCGGCAGGTTCGGGTAAAACCGCAACCCTTGCAAATAGGGTAGTGCGACTTGTTTCAAATGAAGAAAACCCCATCGATATCACCCGACTTCTCATTGTAACCTTTACAAAGTCGGCGGCGGCAGAAATGCGCCAGCGAATAGCGAGTCGCCTTAGTGAAGAATATCGTGCACACCCTGAAAACAAGCGTCTTATGAATCAACTTTTGCTTCTTCCTCAGGCCACCATTCTCACTATTGATGCCTTTTGTAAAAAGATAGTTACCGAAAATTATGCCGATTTAGGTCTCTCACCCGATATTCAGTATTTAGATGAGGCGGATGTAGCAGGAATTAAAGAATCCGCCTTTGAAGAACTTTTTGAAAAATATTTCACACAACATAAAAAAGAAACCTACAATCTCCTTGCCACCATTGACCCCCTTGAAAGATTATTCAGCATAAAAAACGTTGTTGGCAGTTTGTACGAAACCCTTCGCACCCAACCATTCCCCGAAAAATATATGGCAGATGCGGTTGAGATGTATACCAAATTCACTACTATCAACGATAGTGTTTGGGGTAAGAGCATTATGTCCCACACCGAAGAACTTTGCTCTACTCTCTATAAAAAAATGGTACAAACCTTGGATGAATTATCCGCTTTATCTGAAGATGAACAAAAAAAGGGTAAGGATAGAATTGCCCTTCTTAATGAGTGGACTGCTACGGTTAAATCGGTGGGAGACCACGCGAAAAATAGTGATTGGGATGCCCTTCATTCCCTAAGCGGAATTGACGTAGGATATGCAGGTACCAAAAGCAGTGGCCTTTTGAAGGAGATAAGTGATACTGTTAAGGGGTATATGACAAAACTTCAAAAACACCTTCAGGGTTACTATTCTCTTAATGGTGAAGAATGCAAATCCTTGGTCAAAAAGATGTCGGGGAGCATTGAATTTCTCTTGAAAATGGTGGATGATTACACTAAAATTATCCGTCGTCGAATGGATGAAATGGGACGATATGATTTTGCCGAGGTAGAGCATTTAGCCCTTTCTCTTTTCTACAATAAAGAGGGTGGTTTAACCCCTAACGCTTTGCAAATCGCATCAAATTATGATGAAGTTTTAGTGGATGAATATCAAGACGTAAACGACCTTCAAAACAAACTTTTCCACGCCCTTTCTAACCTTGGAGAAAAGCGTTTCGTGGTAGGGGATGTTAAACAGTGTATCTATCGTTTTAGAGAATCAAACCCCGAAAACTTTATTGAACTTTTAGAAAGCAGTCGAGAATACGATGGTACTCCTATTCCCTCAAAGGTAATCCTTTCGGGTAATTTCCGTAGCCGAAAGGGTGTTTGTGATGCATCAAACTATCTCTTTTCAAAACTCTTTTCAAAGGAAATAGGCGGAATAAATTATATCGATGGCCACGGCCTTGATTCAAGAAGAGATTTCCCAAAAAGGGATGAGGTCGATACCCGATTTGTCCTTATTGATAAAAAAGATAGCGATCTTTCGGCATATCAGTTAGAGGCGGAGAAAATTTGTGATATAATCGAAGATATGATGCAAAGGGAATGTATCACCGCCGATGATGAAAAAACGTTGAGAAGGGCGAAATACAGCGATTTTACCGTGCTTATGCGATACAGCACCCACATTCCCGAAATGGCAGAGGTGTTTAATCGTAGGGGAATCCCTTTCTCAAACGTTACCAAAACCGATTTCTTTGCCGAGCAGGAGATTATGCAGGTGGTGTCTTTGCTTCGTGTTATCGATAACCCCACCGATGATGTGGCACTGCTTTCGGCTATGACGTCGCCGATGTTCTCATTTTCAAATACCGAACTTGCCCGTTATCGTGCCGACTTTAAGAGGGGGTCATTTTATAATGCCCTTATAAATGCGAGCGAAAAGGGCAACGAAAAGGCGAAAAATTTCATTGAAAAGGTGAAAAAATTCCGTCGGTTTGCGGTAACCGCATCGGTGGATATGCTCATCAATAAAATATACGATACCACGGGTATTCTTACCGTTATTGAAGCAACGGAGAGTGGTAAACAACGCAAAGCCAATTTGCAATATCTTCTTGACGTGGCATCGGACTGTCGCAAAAATTCCATTGAACGTTTAGACGGATTTTTACGTTACGTTGACCGCGCCATAGAGGGTAAATCGGTCAAATCTCCAAAAGCTGAGGGTGAAAACTCGGTATCCCTTACCACCATTCACAATTCCAAAGGACTTCAATATCCCGTATGTTTCGTCGCAGGATGCAACGGAAAATACAACGAAATGGACCTTAACGATAACGTGTTTATGGACGTGGATTTTGGTTGTGCAATAAAACTTGCCAACGAGGATACCCTAAAAGCCGAAACTAACTTTATTGTGGAAGCAATTAAGGAAAAGAAGCATAGAGAAATGGTGTCGGAAGAACTTCGTGTTTACTACGTAGCTCTAACCCGTGCCGTAGATAACTGTTTTGTTCTTATGTCCTTTGATAATCTTGACAAAACCTTGCTCAAAACCGTAGAGGATTTAAAAGGACTTGGAGATTTTGAAACCTTGAGCGGTGATAGAGTGGCAGAACAAAGAAGTTTTGCACCCCTTGTGCTTTTATCCCTGTTGAGACATCCGAAATATCGAGATATAGCCATTGTTGAAAATAAGGGGTCGGTGCATTATAATATCACCCCACAGGATGGATTTTCGGTGGAAATTTTAAGGGGCAGTGAGGTTGTGCCTACCCCAAAACAAACCTTTGTTGGAAGCACTTCCGAAACAAAAGACGGATCTCATCTCTTGCCCGAAATAGAAAGACGCCTTGACTATAAAAGCCCTTATTTGCTTCTTCGAGGAGAGGCAAAAAAACGTACCGCGTCGGGCCTTTCTCATAAGGATACGTTGAGAGATAATGTTTTTGATATTACCCCCACCTTCTCAACCGAAGAGGGATTAAATGCCGCCGCAAAGGGTACCGCACTTCATACCTTTATGCAGTATGGCGATTTTATCCATGCAACCACCGATTTAGAGGGTGAACTTGCCCTTATGACCGAGCAGGGATATATAACCGAATTGCAGAGAAATAGCATAGATACCGAAAAGATAAAAAAATTCTTTTCAAGTCCTCTTTTCAGCAGGATGATGAAGTCGAAAAACTTAATGCGAGAGCAAAGATTTTTAACATCTCTTCCTGCCAGAGAAATCGACTCCACCTTACCCGAAATATTTGAGGATGAAACCCTTCTTATTCAGGGTAGTGTGGACTGTCTTTTTGAAGAGGACGGAGAACTTGTTATAGTTGATTACAAAACCGATAGGGTAGAGGATGAAAATATTCTTAAAGACCGATATTATCCTCAACTTTCTATCTATGCAAAGGCATTTGAAAACAACACAGGGCTTAAAGTGAAGGAAAAAATCATTTATTCCTTCGCCCTAAATAAAGAAATAAAACTTTAATAAAAAAGAGAGGATGATATGTCCTCTCTTTTTTGTAATTTGGTAAAATATTTTTCTATAATATATGAAATTCCCCCTTGTGGTAATGGAGAAAAAGAGTTATAATAATTTAATAGGGAAAATAGAAGTATTTTCGTTTTTTGAAAAAGGATAATAAGTAACTTTAAATATGGATTCTCATCTTGAGGAGGAAATTAAAATGACCAAAAGGAATTTCTTAAAAAGGGTATTAAGTCCGGTTATATGCCTTTGTTTGCTTATGACCTGTATTCCCTTTTCTCAGTCCGCAACAAATGTAGACGATTCTAATATTTTAGGTGCTGTAACCGACCCCGGTACCGCCGATAGTTTTGAAAATATGATGGGCACCGATGCCGACGGCAACCGTTATGCAGGTCGCGTGTGGGTAGATAAATCGGTTTATAAAAACGGAGATATCGCAACCCTTAACAATAGAAATGAAGTTGGTTCTTCCTTTGAAGTTGAGTTAGAAGATGACGAAGCGTTTCAGGTTGTTTTTTCCGCCCTCGGTTCAACGATGTCCACAAAAAAGACCACAGTTACAGTAGATGCATTTAATCCCATAACCAGTAGCACCTCTATCGTAGGTGGCACCGGTGTTGATAATACCCCCCTTATTTACGTTGACTTTATCGGTAAATATATGGAAATCAAAAAGATTCAATCGGTATCTATTTTTGGTTCTTCCTACGGAGTTATAAAAAATGCAGACGGTACCTATACTGTGGATATGGGAACAGGTGTCAACCCCACCACCAACGAAGAATGGAATACCAGTGAAGATATCACCTTTAACATTATTCCTCAGGATGACGGCACTCAAAAATTTGAAATTAGAATAAATCAAGAAATTCTTCCCTGTATTATGGAGCAGGTTGTATCTGAAACCGTTGGAAACAAAACAACCTCCACCATTACAGAAATTTTGCAAGACCCCCTTCGTGTATATTATACCGTAGGTGTAGATTCAGAAATTATCTTACCTAACGGAGATATCAATATTGCTAAAATTAAGGGCTATGAACACATAGACGCCGAAAACGGCACAGTATCTTTCTATAGCAATAGTTTTGGTATTATGAATCCTGCAAACGATTCACAAACCGTCGTTAAGGGTGATGCCCACGTTGGATTTTTACCCTCTCGCCAAAACAGATATTATTATAATCAAAGTCATCAAGGCATATTTACAAAGATTATCGACAAAACCACCGGCAAAGATGTTAACATCCCCGAAAACAATCAATACGGTATTGTGTGGGATGAGAGCAAATACGATTTGCAGTGGATGACCTATGATGAATATAAGGCAGCCAAGGATAATACAAAGGTATATACCTACGTAACCTTCTATCGCCCCACCCCAAGCACCGCCGATGATGCAAACACCGCAGAGGAGGTTACCTATTTAAGATATTCCGATTGGAAATACTTAAAAGGGTCGGTAGCATTTTATGATGCAACCACCAAATCATATTTAAATGAAGGCAAAGCAATTGAGGTTAATAGGGTTGAAAGTGAAATTTCTGCGTATGTAGAAAATAATCCCAATGCAGAACTTTATGCTGTGCTTGGCATTGAATCTCATCGTTCAAGCCGACTACATAATATGACCGTAAATAAGAGTGAAAACGTAACCAATACCGCCGTTGAAAGATATACCCCCGAATACACCTACGAAACCGCCCAAACCCATAGCGGAAACGAGGTTGTAGTTTGGCTTGGTAATAACGGCAAATTAACCCTCAAACTCAACACCGGTATTGCACTTACAAAGAACGTAACCGACCCAATTGGTAATTCCTTTGATTCCTATGCTTTAACCGTAACCGTACCCGCAGGGGTTAAAGCCAATCCTAAGGTAGCCGATAAAAAAGGCGACGTAGTATTTTCCTCATATAAAGACAATGTTCTTACCGTCAATGTAAAGGCGGAAGAAACGGTATATATTAGTGGTATTCCCGCAGGCACCCGATGTGAAATCGGCGAAGTTATAAAGGGAGATTACTACATCGAAAGTAAAACCGATTACGTTACAATTCCCACCGTTAGCGAAGTTCTTAATGGCGCATCTCAATTTGCCGCCGCTAATGTTACCAATTCACCCAATAAATACGGTAACCTATATATCACAAAAGAGGTTATAAGCAATTATAATCTTCCCGAAAATGTTTTAGATACCCCGTTTAATATCTCGGTAGATATGGGTAAAGAACTTGCAAACAAAGAGTTCACAATAAAAGATAGCAATCATACCGACACCTATGAATTAACCACCGATGAAAATGGTGTTTTGTTATTCCAAATTAAGGCACGAGAAACCATTGAAATTTTAAATATTCCTCAAGGCACAAGAGTATCCGTTACCGAAATCAATATCGACGACCACTTTGCAGTATCTTACCGCACCCGTAACCATTCGGGGGAAGATGCCGATTCCGATAATAACGTGGTAATTCCCAATGGCGGTAATGCAACTGCAGTTGTTATGAATCGATATTTTCCAAATCCTCTTTCGGTGGATTTAGATGTTGTAGGTACCAATAATTTTGTTGCCGAGGGCAATACCACAGGTGGAAAATTTACCTATAAAGTCCAAAAATGGAACGGAGATAGTTGGGAAGATATTATCGGCAAAACCGCCGAAACTCCCTATGCCGAAAACGAAACAGGCACCAAGTATTTCACTATTGAGGATGTCCTCGAAGGTATTGTTTTTGAAAACGTAGGAAGTTATTCCTATCAAGTTATTGAGGTTAAGGGCAACGTTGCTAACGTAACCTACGATAGAACTTTATATACCTTTGTTGTTAACGTTACAGATAACGGCGGTCAACTTGTAGCCACCGTTACCGACCTTAACAACAATCCCATTACCGATGGTACCTATGAAGTGGTGTTCAACAACACCTATCATACCGCCCCCGTTAGTTTGGATGTTAAGAAGATAGTAGAAAACAAATCCGGTGATACCACAATATCAAGCGCAGGATTTGAATTTAAGGCCGTGCGTACCGATGAAAATTGGAATGCGTTAACAGGGGAGAATGCATCCTCTTTCAGCATATATTCCGATGCAGTTGGTGAAGCAAGATTCACAAGTGTTTACACAAAGGCAGGTACATATTATTTCCTCTTGTCTGAGGTTAATAAAAACGATGTGGGTTGGATATATTCAAGTGCGAAATATCGTATCACCGTTACCGTTGCTTCCGATGATACAACGGGGGATTTAGCCGCCACTCTCAGCGTGGAAAAGGTTAATTCTCAAAACGAAAAGGAAGTATGTAGCGTTGATGCAAACGATGCCACAAGAGGTAGTGTAACCTTTGTTAATACCTACGCCCCCGACAACGCAACCATCAATCTTGACGGAGTAGTTCGTAAAGAACTTATTGGTAAAGAACTTACCGCAAATCAGTTTAAGTTCTTTGTGTATGAAAATAACGACCGTACCACATCTGTTTTAGAAGGTACAAATGCTCTTAACGGAGAGGTCGAATTCGATAATGTTTTGACCTTCGCACAGGCAGGAAGATATGAGTACGATATCGTTGAATATATCCCCGAAGGAGCGGTATACAATTCCGCTTCTGGTAAATATGTTCTAAACGGAATGAGTTACGATGCCACTATATACGACTTGGTGGTAGAGGTAACAAACGATGTAACTACAGGTAAACTCAAAGCAACCTATTACTTTGAAGATTCCGTTTCTAAAGTGATAACCTTCCACAACGTATATAAAGTAGAATATACCGAATATACAATTAGCGGAGCGACTATTCTTCACGGACGTGCCCCAAAAACAGGTGAATTTTACTTTGAACTTTATGAGGGCAACATCTTAAAAGAAACCGTTTCAAATAAAGCGGATGGTACCTTCACATTTAACGAGATTATGTATCTTGCTGAGGGTGAATATACCTACACCGTTAAGGAGAAAAAGGGTAATGCTTCGGGTGTTCAATATGATGGTGTAAGTAGTCCCATTACCGTCGTTGTAACCGTTAAGGATATAAACGGAGTGCTTAATGCTACAGTGAGTGTTGATAATGCAGATATCAGATTTGAAAATACATACGTTGCAAAATCTGCCGAAATAACCTTTAACGGAACAAAGGAAGTTTTGGGTGGAGAGAATTTAGGGAATCTTGAATTTGCATTTAATCTCTACAAAACAGACAACACCTTCGATATAGAATCAGACAGCGCTGAATTACTTTCTACCGTAAACAGCATTGACGGTATATTCAGTTTTGCAAGAACCCTTGATAAAACCGACACATACTACTTCGTAATTACAGAAAACACCCCTGAAGACGGAGGGGAAAATATTGTTTACGACCACACCAAACATCCCTTTATCGTAAGGGTAAGTGACGTTGGCGACGGACAACTTGTAGCCGAAATCACCAATGTAATTACCGGTGTAGTAACCGAAAAGAGAGCTTCGGTATCTGCCGATGTATCCTTTGTTAACGTTTCTTTCAATAAGGTAACCAAAAAGGAAGTTTATCTTGGAAATTCCACCAACGTTGACGGTAAAGAGGTAAATGTTGGAGATATTTTAACCTATTCTATCACCTATACAAACTATACAGGTGAAAATGCAATAGTAAATATTACTGATACCATTCCTGCAAATACCATCTATGTAGAGGGCTCTGCATCTATGGATGGTACCTATGCGGAAAACTGCATCAATTGGCTTTTGAGCGTATCGAAAGATGAAAGTGTAACCGTAACCTTTAGTGTTAAGGTAGTGGGTACAGGCAAAGATATTGTAAATACTGCGGTTGTTCGTGATGGTGTAAATATTTACAACACAAACGAAGTGGTGAATCCCGTAAAGACAACCAATTCCCCCATTAACCCTAATCCACCTGCCGATGATACCCATCCCACCGATAAAACCGAAACACCTACCGATAAAAACACCCCCAATACAGGCGAAAAATGGAACTTGCAAATTTGGTTTGCGTTGTTGTTTGTAACCTGTGGCGGATTTATTAGTGTTGGCATCTACGATAAAAGAAAAAGGGCGAAATAAAATAGTCTAAAGTAAAATTAAAGGGGCGATGACAATCTTGTCATCGCCCCTTTTTAGTCCAATTTATTTCATAATATATTGTATATTATCAACCAAGGTGCCCATGGCTTTAACCGCCTTATTAGCGGTCTTCTTAAAGGACTTCTTGTTGTTATTATAAACCATAGTCCCTGCAAGACTTGCCATTACACCAACCGCCATTCCGGCGCCCATTCCCTTTACAAATGACATACCTTTGCTCATTTTTATCCCTCCCAAATTTAGTTTTCAAGAATATTATGTGCAAAATTATTTTTATATTTCATTTGCAAATAAAAAAATGCTTCCAAAATTTTGGAAGCATTTTTGTAATTTATTCTTTATTTTTTATTCGTAAATTTGTGCCGAAAACACCTAAAATAATAAAGGCACAACAAACGATTTGCAAGGCCGATAATTTTTCGTGCATAATGAAAAGTCCTGCAAGCACCGATACCACCGTAATAAGATTTGAAAAGGATGCGGCACGGACTGTATCAATAATTGAAGTAGCGTAATTATAAAGCATAAATGCACCAATGGATGAGAGAATTGAAAGATATACAATCGCCCACCAAAAGTTACTGCTTTGCACTGCAGTAATAAGTTGTGAAGTATAATTTCCACCTAAACCGCAAAGGGCGATGATATTAAACCCAACCGTTCCCACAAGAAACATAATATAGGTTCTTTCAAAGGGAGAATAATGTGCCGATTCGCTTCGACTTAAAATATTAAACACCGCGGCACATATCACAGCACCGAGAAGAAGCACAATTCCAAGGGGAGAACTCGTGTTTCCGTCGTTAGAAAAGATACTTATTATTGCCACCGCCACAAGGGATATAAGTGAGAAAATAATTTGAATAAAGGTGGGCTTTTCACGAAGCACCAAAGCCGAAAGAATAATAACCGCAATAGGTACAAGTGATATAATTACACCCGAAATTGCGCTGGAAGTTTTATCAATTCCGTAAAGTTCAAAAATGAAGTAGAGCAGAGGTTGAGCAACCGCCATTAAAAGAATTTTACCCTTTGGTTTTCCCTTGAAATTAAGTTTGAAAACACCAAAAGCCCAAAGAATATTAAGGATTAAAAATGCAACGGTGAATCTCACCGAAATAATAATTAAGGGATGAGCAACCCCCAAAGCAAGTTTAGAAAATAGAAAACTAAACCCGAATATTATATTTGCAATAAGGGCACCAAGCGTACCAAGAATTAGTTTGTTTTTCAAAAATAACACACCTTAAAGAGAAAGATATTTATTTATCGGCCCAATCGGTAAGTTTAACAATACTTTCCTTGCTACCCGAAAGGAAGAGAATATCATTTTCTTTAAAGATATAATCGGGAGTAACGAGATCGATAATATTACCGTCATTTTCAATGGCGATAATATTTATACCAAAATGTTTGCGGAGATTTACATCCAAAACCGATTTTCCAACCGCCTTTGTAGGGATAATCATTTTAGTAACGTTAAGTTTTTCACTTAACTGAACAAAGTCAAGCACCTTCTCGGTCTCTAAACGGCTGGCAAGACGAAGTGCCATATCTCTTTCGGGAAATACCACTTCGGCACCTAATTTTTCAAGAATAATACCGTGTTCGTTACTGCATGCCTTGGCAATAATTTTAGGAATACCCAAAGATACAAGATTAAGGGTGGTGAGAATAGAGGATTCCATGTGTTCACCAATACATATCACAGCCACGTCGCAAGAACTAATCCCTGTTTCTTCTAAGGATTTTTTATCGAGAGAATTTACAACAAAAGCGTTTTGAGTATATTCTCTTATCTCTCTGATTTTATCCTCGTTTTTGTCAACAACGATAATATCATCATTGGTGTTGGCGAGGTCCATAGCAAGGGCGGTACCGAATCTGCCTAAACCTACAATGCCGTATGTGATTTTTCCGTGTTTAGATTTTATAAACATAGTAAATTCTCCTAACCTATTGTAATATTCCCTTCGGGATAACGAACTCGTTCACCTCTTGAAAAATACCAGAGAGTGGCGATGGTTAAAGGACCAAGACGGCCTATGAACATTAGAATAATGGATAATATCTTTGCACCAACACCCAAAGCAGGGGTGATTCCTGTGGAAAGCCCAACCGTAGCAATGGCACTGATAACCTCAAAAATAACATCTTGCAAAGGTATGCTTGGCTCAAGTATGGTGAAAAGTACCACCGATGAAAACACCACCGAAAGAGCAAGTAAAAATATAATAGATGCCTTGCGAAAAGCATTTTTAGGAAGAGAATAGTGAAATGCCTTTTCGGATTTATTTGTAGCGGCAGATTTAATACCCTGAAAAACGCAAAACAATGTTGTGGTTTTAATACCGCCACCGGTGGAGCCGGGGGATGCACCCACAAACATAAGCGCCGACATAATAAGTATACCCGCGGTGGATACCGTCCCAAGATTATATGTAGAAAATCCTGCTGTACGGGTAGATACACTTTGGAAAAATGCCTGTAACCAAGACATATCATCGGTAAGTTTTAGAAATAACGTTCCAAATACAATAAGGAATGCACTCATTGTGAGAACAACCTTTGTGTGCATAGAAAACTTTTTCCACTTGAATTTTTTTGCGGTAATTTCTTTTATTACGAGAAAACCAATACCGCCAAGAATTATTAAAGCGCTGGTTACAATGTTAAGCAAAATGTTACTTTGATAAGGGGTTAAACTAACCATTTTACCCCATTTGTCACCGCCTAAAATATCAAAACCTGCGTTGTTGAAGGCGGATACCGAATGAAAAGCGCTTACGCCCATCGCCTTGTACCAAGGGAAATCCTTAACAAAAACAAAGAAACTAAACACAGCGCCGATAAATTCGATTATAAGGGTGGTAATAAAAACATCCCTTACGAAATAGGCAATACCCTTACCCGACCCTAAGTTCATCGCCTCTTTAACCAGGGTGCGACTTTTAAGGTCGAACTTTTTGCCGATTAGCATAATGAACCCTGCACCGATAGATGCAACCCCAAGTCCCCCCGTTTGAATAAGCACAGCAATAATAAACTGCCCAAGGGGAGTAAATGTGGAAGCACAGTCCACAGGCAAAAGACCCGTAACGCAAACCGCACTTGTGGAGGTGTAAAGAGCGTCGATGTATGATAAATCAACACCGCTTCTCACACAGCAGGGGAGCATAAGTAGTATTGACCCAATCAAAATAACCGTTCCGAAACCAAGGGTGATAAGTCGGGCGGGAGGTTGATTTTTAATAAATTTTTTCAGCATATCTGCCACCTTGAGAAAAATAAAATATACAATAAAATTATACCCCTACCGCAGTGCATTGTCAAGCACATTAAGGCAGGGGATTTTTTATGTTATTTAGTTTTTACGTATTCAAGATATTCGTTACCCACATTGTGTTTATCAAAGAATTTGCAAATTTTGTGCCCGGGTACAGTAAATAAAAGTGCAAGAATAAGTTCCGCAATAGAGGTTGCCAAAGCACCGCCTACAATTTGATAAAAACTCCAGCCGAAGAATATTCTGCCCACAAGGGTAGAGAATATAAAATTGTCGGCAAACTGTCCTAAGGTGGTAGAGAAAAACGAGCGGAAGAAATATGCCGCCATACCGTCGGGATTTTTCTTAAAACACTTGCCGATAGCGTGATTA
>JAFVID010000057.1 GCA_017474205.1 Clostridia bacterium
AATAAGGCGTTTTGATACTAAAAATGCTTTCATTTTTGTTTACCTCCAATAAAATTTTTTGTTTTTAAATAAACATTACAACTAATCTAGTGTAATATATATTACTATTTTAACCTACAATTCCGACTCTGTCAATACTTTGTATAAATTTCTTTTGTAAAAATAGATACATTATTAGTATTGGCGCCATAAATAATAGGCAAGATGCCGAAACACCGGGGGCTGCAAACTGTTCTCTGTAGCCCATATTTTCAAGCTTAAGGGATCTGACACCCGAAAGCACAACCGAAAGAGGAAGTGTTTCGTTGAAGAATATAACCGACTGATAATACTCGTTCCAATGCCAGATGATAGAGAAGATCGAAACGGTTAAGAATACAACGCCTGAGGAAGGAATAACAACGCGGAAGAAGGTCATAAGTGGGTTACAACCATCTATCCAGGAAGCTTCCTCAAGTTCCTTTGGCAAACCAATAAAGAACTGACGGTAGATGAATATGAACAATCCCGAACGAAGACCTGCGCCAAAGAGCGAGGGTAGCCAGAAGGTGAAGGGGGTATCGGTAAGGGATATGTAGGGAATTTCAACACCGGGAATCATATTAAGAAGGTTTACTATATAGCCAAATCCAAAATACTGATAGTTAAGGAATAGCGGGATTACCAAAATTTGCACCGGAACGATTGCAGTGAAAAGAACTATACCGAAAAGAAGTCCGCGGCCCTTAAACTTAAATCTCGCAAAACCGTATGCGGCAACTGCGCAAGAGAAAATTTCAAGAACTGCACTTACCAAATGAATGGTTATGGTGTTAAGAAGTGAAGTAGGATATTCAAGTGCTTCCCAAGCAACCTTATAGTTTTCAAAGGTACCTCTTTTAGCAATCCAGGTAACACTGGTATCTAACATATCAGCCTTAGACATAAAGGAATAGCCTATCATAGCGAAGAGGGGGTAAAGAATGATGTAACTGATAGCTATTAACAAAACATAACGAAAAATAGAAACAACAACGTTTGCGCCTACTGTTTTAAGTTTGTATTTGTTTAAAGCAGGAACTGTTCTTTTAAGCTTTTTTTCTGTAGTCATTATCATTCCCCTCCTATTCCCATCTCTTAAGACAAGTCTTAGAGAAAATTAAAATTATAAGACCGGTAATTGCACCGATAATTGCGAAGAACAACCAAAGCATTGCTGAGCTTAAGCCGTACTCAACGTTTGTGATTTGAGCATATGCAAGGTTAATAACTTCGTTGTCTGACTTGGTAAGAAGCTCGATAAGGGTGAAGATAATAACCAAAAGCAAGGTTTGACCGATAGAAGGAAGTGTAATGTACCAGAACTCCTCCCAAGTGGTTGCGCCCTCAACCTTAGATGCTTCATAAAGCTGAGCAGGGATTGTTTGAAGACCCGCAATGAACAAAACAACAGGGATACCGCAGCTCCAAATGGTATTGAAAATGTCGGTTATCAATGAGCTGAGCTGTTCGGTAATATCAGCAGGAAGCTCAAGTGAGTTCAAAAGCTCGGAAACATCCAAACCGCCGCCTGTACCAACAGTTGAATATGCATCAGCTGCAACTGTTGAAGAAAGCTGAATGATAGGGCCGTTTTCGCCGTAGCTTTGAGTAAGAAGACCCATAATAACGCCGGCTGCAACAATAACGGGAACGAAGAATACGCCTCTGAAGAAGGTTCTGCCCTTAAAGTTACTGTTGAGGATAAGCGCCAAAATCAAGCTTATAATAACGATAATAGGCAATTGAAGTACAAAGTCGCCTATTGAACCCAAAAGCGCTTTTTGATAGGTATCACTGCTATCAAAAATGTAACGGTAGTTTTCTAAGCCTACCCAAGTGGTATCCATATAACCAGGCTCAGGAGTAACGTCACTGAAAGCGTAGGTTAAGGATGAAATAAGAGGAATAAGGAAGAAAAGAACCAAACCTATAAGCCAAGGAAGAATAAAGTAAAAACCGTACCAGCTTTTCTTAGATTCAATGCCCTTAACGTGCTTAACATCAAGGTCGGGGATAATATTGCCGTTAATATCATAGGCATATTTTGCTTTTCTTTTGGCTTTTTCT
>JAFVID010000005.1 GCA_017474205.1 Clostridia bacterium
CAACAAAACCGTTGACCAAGGACTTTCTATGCTCAATGACCTTACCGCAAATAACGGTGTTATTTCGGGGGATGATGCCTTCAAACTTTACGATACCTACGGATTCCCCCTCGACCTTACCATAGATATCCTTGCAGAAAAGGGTCTTAAGGTGGATGAAGACCGCTTTAAGGAACTTATGACCGAACAAAGAACCAAGGCAAGAGAAGCCCGTAAAGCATCCGACGGCGAAAGTTGGAAGAGCGACGGAATTGCCTTTGAAAATATTAACGCTACCAAGTTTGTGGGATACTGTGAAAATAATATATCCGCAAATATTCTCGATATCGTATCCGAAGGTGAACACGTTGGTGCTATAAGCGAGGGTGCGAATGCTATTATCGTTCTCGATAACTCCCCCTTCTACGCCGAAAGCGGTGGACAGGCAGGGGATAGCGGTGTTATCTCCACCGAAACCGCTGAATTTGTGGTTTTAGATACCAAAAAGACAGCCGACGGAATCTTCACCCACGCAGGTAAACTAAACAAGGGTAATATCTCGGCAGGCGATACCGTAACTGCATCCTTTGATACCTGCAAACGTGCCGAAACTATGAGAAATCACACCTCCGCTCACCTTTTACAAGCCGCCCTTCGCAGTGTGCTTGGTACCCACGTTGAGCAGGCAGGTCAACTTGTTGATAAAGACCGTATGCGTTTTGACTTTACCCACTTCTCCGCCCTTTCTGATGAAGAACTCAAAAGCGTTGAAGATAAGATTAACGATGCAATTCTTTCCGCAATTCCCGTAGTTGTTGAAGAAATGGCTATTGAAGATGCCAAGAAAAAGGGTGCTATGGCACTCTTCGGTGAAAAATACGGCGACGTGGTTCGCGTTGTTGCTTGTGGAGACGTATCCACCGAACTTTGTGGTGGTACTCACGTGCCTAATACCGCAAATATTGGACTTTTCCGCATTTTGTCCGAAACTTCCGTTGCTGCAGGTGTTCGCCGTATCGAAGCAGTTACAGGAAGAAAGGTCCTTGACCTTCTTAACGCCCGTGAAGATACCCTTAAAAAGACCGCATCCGCCATTAAGGCATCATCCATTGGTGATGAGGTTGTTGAAAGAGCAAAATCGGTGGTAAATGAACTTAAAAATGCCGAGAAAAAGTTAGAACAACTTGAAAATCAGAAGGCAGCGGGACAAATTACCGAACTCATTAACAATGCCAAGGTTGTTGGTGATATCCGTGTTGTTACAGGTGAAATCAAGGCAGAATCCGCCGACGGACTTCGCTCCGCTTGTGATAAAGCAAGAGATATGGGTGCCGATATTGTATGCCTTTTAGCCCTTGTATCTGATGATAAATCCTCCGTTACCCTTTGTGCAGTTTGCGGTAAAGATGCCGTAGCAAAGGGTGCTCACGCAGGTAACATTATCCGCACCGCCACTGCCGAACTTGGTGGTAAGGGCGGCGGACGTCCCGACAGTGCCATGGGTGGCGGTAAAGACGTTGCAAAACTCTCTGCTGTGCTCGATTCTATCGCCGACGTAGTTGCATCCCAACTTAAATAAAGAGTAAAATACTTAAAAAATTATCATTTGTTTGAAGGAATTATTATGACTAAAATTTCTATCGATAATCTAATAAACGATACCACAAAAAGGGCTCACTTGGTTGGTGTGGGCGGTGTTTCAATGTCATCACTTGCCGAAACTTTGCTCGCCCGTGGCATCTTCGTTAGCGGATCGGATATGCGAAATTCCGAAGCCACCCACCGTCTTGAAGAAAAGGGTGTGCGTCTGCTTATTGGTCATAATCCTTCAAACGTAGATGATATTGATTACGTTATTCGCACCGCTGCGGTAAAAAACGATAATCCCGAAATCGCCGCTGCAATTACTAAAGGTATCCCCGTTTTCGAACGTGCCGAGGCATGGGGCTCAATTATGCAATCCCACGATGAAGCAATATGTGTTGCAGGTGTCCACGGCAAAACCACAACGTCATCTATGGTTACCCACATCGCTTTGGCAGGGGATTATGACCCTGCGGTTATGATTGGTGGTAATCTATCGGCAATCGGTGGGGGACATCGCATTGGTAAGGGTCCTATCATTTTGGAATCCTGCGAATATTGTAATTCCTTCCTTTCCTTTCATCCCACGGTGGCGGTTATTTTGAACGTTGAAGCCGACCACCTTGACTTCTTTAAGGATTTAGATGATATTTCAAATTCCTTCCGTAAGTTTGCACTTTTAACACCCGAAGATAACGGTGTTGTGGTTGCAAATGCCGATGATTACAACACAATGAAGTGTATTGAAGGCATTGACCGACACATCATCACCTTCGGTCTTAAGAATGCCGCCGACGTTACCGCCGAGCGTATTAAACTTACCCGTGGACTTCCCGAGTTTGATATTATTTATCGCAATAAAAAACTTTGCCACGTTAAAATGCTTGTCCCAGGGGAGCACAATATCCTCAATGCTCTTGCCGCCGCTGCCGCCGCTTTGGGTGCAGGATTTGATGAAAAATCTATCGAACGTGGACTTTCATCCTACGCAGGTGTTGGCAGACGTTTTGAATATAAAGGTCAAATTAACGGTGCGGTAATTTATGATGATTACGCCCATCATCCCAGCGAAATTAAGGCACTTTTAGATGCGGTATCATTTATGGAATACGATAGGGTTATTGTGGCATTCCAACCCCACACATTTACCCGTACCGCCGCATTTTTTGATGATTTTGTGGAACAACTTTCCCGTCCCGATATGCTCATTCTTGCCGACGTTTTTGCCGCAAGAGAGAAAAACACCGTAGGTGTTACCTCCGCCGATTTGGCAAACAAAATTGAAGGATCATATCTTATTCCCGACTTTGATGATATGACAAATTTCATATCTCAAATTGCAAAGGCAGGGGATATTATCCTAACCGTTGGCGCAGGTGAACTTAATATCGTTTCGGATAAACTTTCTAAAATAACTCCCGCTAAAAAAAACGAGAAAATTTTTGATTTCGATATAAGTGCAGGGGGACTTCGTAACCTGAACGACGTAAAAATCCTCATTTGTTATCTCCTTAAAACCGCAGGGGGCAAGGTAAAAAAAGAACTCCTTTATGAAACCTTGCAAAAGGACGGAATGAGTGGTTTTTGGTATATTACCAAGGCGCTTGACGAGTTAAAATCCAAGGAAACTATTTTAGAGGTTGAGGAAGAAAACGACTCGGTTTTGCTTATTCAAAATTCGGGACTCGATATTGCAAATCAACTCGAAACGACCCTTCCCTTAACCATTCGCGAAAAGGTAACGGCTGAATCTCTTAGACTTATTTCCCGTTCATCCGCTTTGGAACAAAATAAGGTGGATATTATTAAGAACGATAAGGGCGATTACGTGGTATCCATTAAAATAATGGAAGGGGAGAGGGAACTTTTATCAGCAAACATTCCCGCATACGATTCAATTCAGGCAGGAATTATTAAAGAAAAATTCCTTTCTAACCCCTCGGAATTTTACAAAAAAATAATTGGATTTTTTGAATAGAAAAATCAAAAAGCACGAGTGAAATTCACTCGTGCTTTTTAATAATTTATATCTCTTTCCTCATTATAATTGCATCTTCGGTGGGGTTACTATAGTAATCTTTTCTCTCGCTTATCTTTTCAAAACCGCATTTTTCATAAAGGGATATTGCCGGGATATTTGATCGTCTTACTTCAAGCAAAATTTCAAAAACCATGTTTGATTTTACGATTTTTTCGAACTCATTTATAAGATTTTTTGCAATACCTTTTCCTCGATATTTTTCATCAACAACTACCCTGTCTATCTCGGCAGTTTCGAAAATATATCGACCGCAAATGTAACCCGAAAGGTCGCAATTTTCATCAAAACTTTTAAGAAAAATTAAACGAGATTTTTCGCAGTAATTTTTTAGAGTATCTTCATCCCAAAAATCGTGAAAATATTTTTCGCCAAAAAGTATTAAGCTTTTTACATCATTTTTTCCTGCAAAACTTATATAATTTTCATCACATTTTTCACTTAAAAGTTCTGTGAAAATTTCATCAATTTTTTCTTCAATTTCTTCACGGCAATTTTTGTATGTTTCTTCATCTCCACCATAGGGGTCAAAAATGTTAAGAGATTTTTCCACTCCATTTTTGTTTGGGAAGTACTGTTTTAACACCTTAAAATGTCCCTCGGCAAGGGGATAAATTTTGTATGCGTTTTCCACCGTCTCGGCGGTCAAACCCCTTGATATATGGGCATTCAGGTCAACACCAATCTCTTTGCAAACCGTTATTGAATTTATGGATGCCTTATCTCCGCCGTATGTTGCAACGCCACAACTCGTTGCGAAAAAGGGAAGCCCTTTTTCCTTTGCGATTTTATTAAAAATTCCTTCAGCCATTGGACTTCGACAGGTGTTTCCGCTACAAACGAACAAAATATTTTTCATAAATTACACTCTTTTTACGGGAGAATTTTGAGGGATAATTTCAACACAAATTTCAGGGAATTTTTTCTCTAATTTTTCAGCAAAATTTTTCACAATAACATTCTCTGTTTCAAAATGTCCTGCAACAACTAAAGTAATTCCCTCATTTTTTGCGTCTATAAGTTCGTGATGTTTTGCTTCACCGGTAACGTAAGCATCAATACCTTTTTTTATTACGTCAAAGAGCATACTGCCCCCCGAACCACCGCAAACCGCAACGTTTTTTATATCGTTTTTACCCTCAACAAATTCTACTCCGTCAGAGTTTAATTTTTCTTTAACGTACTTCGCAAATTCACAGGATGTCATTGAATGGGGGAGAGCACCAATTCTTCCGATAGGGGGAAGATTTGGGAATTCACTATCGTAAAAATCGCCGATTTTTTCAAGACAAAGGGCATCACAAAGAGCGTCATTCACCCCGCCCTTTGCACAGTCAAGATTTGTGTGGGCACAAATGGCGTTTATATTATTTTTTGCAAGTAAAAATGGTACTGTGTGGGATTTCAATGATTTTAGTGGAGCAAATATCACGGGATGATGTGCAACAATCAAATCAATTCCTTCATTTTTTGCATATTCCACCGCATCGGGAGTAATATCAAGCACCACTCCGATTTTATTTACCTTTTCATCCATTCCACCCACCAAAAGTCCTGCATTGTCGAAGTCCATTTGGGTATTAAATGGTGCGATTTCATCTATAAAATTATAAATTTCTCTAACAATCATATTTCCCTACTCCTCAAAATTTTTTCAAGTTCATTTTTTACGATAATTTCTTTATCAATTTCATCGGTTTCTTTACCCGATGTTTTTAATCCTTCGATTTTTTTCTCACACTTACCTATTTCTCTTTCGATATATGCTCTTTCAAACTCTCCAAAATTATCGAGCAACCTTCCAACCCTACACATAACTTCGGTGGGGGAGATACACTCACCCTTATATTCGACACGAAGCACCGAATAAAGATGTTTTGCATCTTCAAAGGCAAACTCTTTTACAATTTCATATCCGTTTTCATAAAGATATTTACGAAGGGTAACGCTATCGGACATAGGTTGAAGAATAAGTCCCACCTTTTCGCTCTTTGTAAAGGGTGCCGCATCAATAATTTCGCTAATTAGTCTGCCACCCATACCTGCGATTGCAATTTCTTCAGCATCTTTAGGCACGTTTTTTAGTCCGTCAGATAAAAATACATCTATTTTTTCGTTGAGATTTGCTGCGGATATATTATTCTTCGCAATTTTTAATGGTCCTTTATTTATATCGGAGGCATAAACCTTTTTTGCTCTGCCCTCTTTTACCAAAAATATAGGCAAGGATGCGTGGTCAGTGCCTACATCGGCTACAATTTTATCTTTTTTTATGAGTGTTGCCACCGCATTTAGTCTTTTTGATAAAATATTTTTCAAACCTTACCCCTCCTTTTTGTTTTAGGTGTTGCAAATTATAAATTTTTTTGGTATAATATCTTTAATATTTTTTGAAAGGATGTATTTACAATGAAATACGATAAATATGGTGATCCTATTGTTGAAAGTGAAAAAAAGTTAGAGGGCAAACGTCTTAAATCTCTTTTAATTATGTTTATAATTATGTTTGTGCTTATTGCCCTTAACTTTACCATTGCTTTTACCGGTATGCTTCACGAAATAGTTTGCTTTATTCTTGCTCCCTTTTATCTTTTGGTTTTTGTATCTGTTAACAAAGGTACAACCGCTCTTGCCGAAGAAGGATTTAACGTTAAGAAAATTAACTTAATAAATATTATTTTGCTCGTTGTTTACGCTGTAAGTGTATTTGTTGGATTCTTTGGTTAATAAATATTTATAAATAAGATTCCCGCCGTAGTTTTTACTCTACGGCGGGTTTTATTATATCATACTTTATTTAGTTTGTGAATGATATTTTTTACATTTTAATTTTCGGGTTCAATTAAGCCGTAATGACCGTCTTTTCGACGATAAACAACGCTGATAAGATCGGTTTCCATATTGCGGAACAAATAGAATTGATGACCCAACATTTCCATTTGAAGCACTGCTTCTTCAGGATCCATGGGTTTTACCGCAAATTTCTTGGTGCGGACAATTTCAATTCCTTCTTCCTCAACAGGTTCATTATCGAGTCCGGCAACGATATCTTCAAAAGAACCTTCACGGAGTCGTTTTTCCATTTTGGTTTTGTTTTTACGGATTTTTCTTATAATATCACTAACAACCGATTTCATTGCCTCTTCAAATTTTTCAGAGGTTGCTTCAGAACGATAAATCATTCCTTTATTGTTAATGGTTGCCTCAACGGTAAGACGGTCTTTTCTGCCCGTTACGGTGATGTTGGCTTCAGCGTTGTCATCAAAGAACTTATTGAGTTTTCTAAGTTCTTTTTCGGCTGCCACGTTAAAAGAATCTTTAACCGTAATCTTTCTTCCAATAATGTTAATAGTCATAGGTTCATCCCCTTTGAAGAGTATATTGTTACAAAGGATATTTCCTTCGTTGAGTTTATTATATCACAACATTATTGTAATTTCAATAAAAATTTTATACTTTTAACATTTTTTTTATATATTTTGCCAATTATCGACTAATATTTCTTTTCTCCGCTAAAAATATGCATTTTATCTTGGTTTGGAATAATCTCTTTTTCGGCTACTTCTGACTGCCAAAGGTCGGGAGAAATTTCTTCAAAGGATAAAGAAATTGCACCTTGAGGGCAACCCCATTCCTCTAAAAAGACCTGATTGATGCGGTCGGCAACTCGTTTTTTTGTGTCTGCATCCTTTGGATACGCTTTAATTTTAATGTAAGGCATTTTTCATTCTCCTTTTAATAATTTTTCTGTGTTTATTTCAACAAATCCTGCCTGATTATAAATTCTTTCGGCTGTGGGATTGTCGGTAAGCAAATAAATTTCGTCTTTTGTTTCACGTTTAACATATTCAGTGGCAAATTTCACAACTTCCCTTGCAAAACCGCAACTTCTGAAGAAAATTCCCGTTTGCACCGAATCAATTCGCACTACATTATAGGGCGAAAACCACATTCCCGCCATAGATACCGGCTCGTCAAACAAATATCCCACCGCAAGTTTATAGTTTTCATTCTTCATTGAGTCGATTAGCACCCTGCGGAAGTATTCCTTTTGACTTCCCAACAGGATATTTTCGGTGATTTTTTCATCATAACTCTCTAAAATCTTGATTTTTAGTCGACTGTTCGATATTATGTAAACCTCTCCCTGCTGCACCATAAGGCGAAAGTCCTTGTTTTTCTCCTTTTCGGCGGTGAAATAGTTTTGGTTTATATGTTTATATCGTGGCGTAATATTTTTCTCATTATAAAAAGTATCGATCTCGGATAAAATCTCATCGCTCAAGAAATCAGCCGTAATTATTGCCGAGTTTGAATCGTAACTTCCCGAATTTTCTTCATTAAAAAATAAACAACCCCAATCTCTCTTCTCAAAATTTGAGAAAAGATTGGGGTAATTTTGTTCGGCTTTTAGAATTTTTTCAAATAAATCTTTATTCATATTATAACTCTAAATTTTTCACCTTAACACGTGATTCAAAACATCTTCCGCGACTGTGAGTACCATTTATAACGTAGATATTTTCCTCAATTTCGGTGCGGAAAATTTCAATATCTTCACCGAGATACGCTTCACCTGCAAAGACCAAATCTATTTCGGAAATTTCTACATCCTTGCCGAGATTTGGAATAAAATCGCTGATAATATCGGCATATCGGGTGTTATTTAAGTGGTTGTTATAGTCCACGTCGGAGAAAACAACGGTGCGGTTTGCAACCTTTTCTTTTTCCTCAGATACGGATATTTTAACCCTACCGCTACCAAAAAGTTCTCTTTCGGGTTGACTGTTGACCACCTGGCCCATTTTATAGTCGGTGGGACGCTTGATTTTATGGTTTACGGGGTCGGCCAAAATCCAACCGCAGGTGGCTTCGATGAGGATATTACCCTGCTCATCCAAAAATTCGGTATCGCGGATAAACTGCACACCCTTAATGCATCTTTGCCAGGTTGTTACCTTAACCTTTTCACGCAAATCGGGGGCACGGTGTATCTTTATTTGCACCGATGTAAGTAAGAAAACCACTCCGTCATTTAGAAGAACGTCGTAGGAATATCCTAATTCGGAGCAATGTTTATCGGCAATCTCCTCCATATACTTAAGAATGGGAGAAACTGCGATACGTTTGGTCATATCGCAGTCAAAAGCTCTTATTTCAATAAAATCGGAGTATTGTCTTCCTTGATTTTCGATTCCCATACTATTTAATTACGGTGCATCCCATATAAGGTACAAGTGCTTCGGGTACGGTTACACTTCCATCTTCGTTTTGATAGTTTTCAAGAATAGCGGCAACGGTACGTCCGATAGCAACACCCGAACCGTTAAGAGTATGAACAAGTTGAACCTTATCCTTTGCGCTCTTTCTAAAGCGGATAGATGCACGACGTGCCTGATAATCCTCAAAGTTAGAGCAGGAAGAAATTTCGCAATATCTGTTGTAACTGGGGAGCCAAACCTCAATATCATAGGTCTTGGCGGCAGAGAAACCGATATCACCGCTGGAAAGACATACAACACGATAGGGAAGTCCTAAGCCCTGAAGCACTCTTTCGGCATCATTGGTAAGTTTTTCAAGTTCATCATAGGATGTTTCGGGGTCGCAGAATTTAACAAGTTCAACCTTATTGAACTGATGTTGACGGATAAGTCCTCTGGTATCGCGTCCTGCGGAACCTGCTTCTCCACGGAAACAAGCGGAATATGCACAGTAAGAAATGGGAAGTTTAGAACCATCTAAAATCTCGTCGCGATGCATATTTGTTACGGGAACTTCGGCGGTAGGAATGAGGAAATAGTCGGTATCGGCTACCTTGAAGGCATCCTCTTCAAACTTGGGAAGTTGGCCTGTACCGGTCATAGATGCACGGTTTACCATAAAGGGAGGCATAATTTCGGTGTATCCGTTCTCGGTGTGGGTATCGAGATAATAGTTGATAACTGCACGTTCAAGACGAGCACCAAGTCCACGATAGAAGTGGAAACGGGCACCCGTTACCTTTGCGGCGGTTTCGGGATCAAGAATATTAAGGTCGGCACCAACGTCCCAGTGGGCTTTGGGTTCAAAATCGAACTTACGGGGTTCACCGTATCTTCTGATTTCAACGTTATCGGCATCACTTTTACCGTCGGGGATGGTGGGGTTGGGGGTGTTGGGTATCATAAGAAGAAGTTGACGTTGCTTTTCTTCCAAAACTGCAGATTGCTTATCACATTCCTTAATTTCGTTGGAAAGTTTCTTCATTTCTTCCATAATGGGGGCAATGTCGCCACCCTCTTTTTTGATTTGGGGGATTTTTTTGGATACCGCGTTTTGCTCTGCCTTCATTCCGTCGGCTTTAGAGGAAATCTCACGGCGTTCAACGTCAATAGCCAAAAGTTCGTCGATTTGTGCATCGTAGTTTGCATTACGGCGGCGGAGTGCTGCTTTTACCTCTTCGGGATTGCTTCTAATAGTTTTGATATTTAACATTTTAATCTACCTTCCTTACATTTCGCCAAGTTTATTTGCCATATCTTTTAATTCATCGTTAGAGTAAAACTCAATAGAAAGGACACCCTTGCCCTTTTCTTTGGTAACCTTAACCCTACGTCCGAGGGCTTCGGAAAGTGCCAATGCAACCTCATCAAAATAGGGATCGCGGTTTACGTTAACGGTGTTTTTTTCTTTACCCATTGCCTTTTCATTAGCACGTTTTGCCATTTTTTCAATATCTCGCACCGTAGCGCCGAAGGATGCTATCTTGGCTGCCTTTGCCATTTCATCCTTATCATTAAAGGCAAGTAACGCTCTGCCGTGACCTGCCGAGATTTTACCCGTTCTAACCATAAGGGTAATTTCTTCGGGGAGTCCTAAAAGTCGAACCGAGTTTGCCACTGCCGAACGGGAACGTCCTACCCTTTCGGATACCTCATCCTGGGTTAGTCCGTAGTCATCCATCAAAGAACGATAACCCATAGCTTCTTCTATGGGATTAAGATCTTCCCTTTGAAGATTTTCTACAAGCGCTATTTCGGCGGTTTCGGAATCGCTTAATTCCTTAATAATAACGGGAACTTCCACCATTCCGCACATTTTGGATGCTCGCCAACGGCGTTCACCTGCTACGAGCTGATATCCGTCACCCATAGGTCTTACGAGTAAGGGTTGAATAAGTCCGTATCTTGCAATACTTTCGGCAAGTTCAGCAAGTGCTTCGGGGTCAAAATCCTTACGGGGCTGATCCCTATTGGGTTCGATTTCCGAAAGTCTTACCGAAACGGGAGAACCTAAATCGGTTGAATTCTCTTCAAAATAAACGTTAAGACCCTTGCCTAAACGATTTGTTTTAGCCATTTTGTTCCGTCCTTTCTACTTCTTATTATTCTTAAGAAATTCCTTGGCAAGGTCTTTGTAGGCCTTACTGCCTTTGGAAGATTTGTCGTAATACATTACCGGCATACCGAAACCGGGGGCTTCGGATAGTCGAACGGTACGGGGAATGGGGGTTGAAAATACCTTCTTTGGAAAATATTTTTTAACCTCTGCCACCACCTGTTGGGTGAGATTAAGTCGTCCGTCATACATTGTAAGAAGGATGCCTTCAATATCAATGTGGGTGTTGTAAAGACGCTTTACCTGACGCACCGATGTAATAAGCTGGGAAAGTCCCTCAAGGGCATAGTATTCGCACTGAATGGGGACAATTATACTATCGGCGGCACAAAGTCCGTTAATGGTGATAAATCCTAAAGACGGGGGACAGTCAATGAAGATAAAATCATAACTTTCCCTTAATGGTGCTAATGCCACACGAAGTCGGGATTCCCTGTTTTCTAATGTAGAGAGTTCCACCTCGGCACCTGCAAGGGCCATATTTGAGGGGATAATATCTACCTTATATTTAGTTTTGACCACCGCTTTTGATGCGGGGCTTCTACCGATTAGCAAATCGTAGCAGGATGCTTCAATGGTGCGTTTATCCACACCGTATCCGCTGGTGGTATTGCCTTGGGGGTCAAGGTCAACAAGAAGGACACGTTTGCCCCTATCTGCCACCGCCGCCGCAAGATTTACTGCCGTGGTGGTTTTTCCTACGCCACCCTTTTGGTTAGCGATTGTAATTATTTTTGCCACTTATATCTTACCTTTTATATAGTATTTTTATGTACGTGGGTTGTCGTGATTGACATTATAGCATATACGTTTTGAAAAATAAAGGGGGAATTTTAGTTTTTTTAAGCATTTTTTATTTGAAACTTATACTTGATATATATCCCCTTTAATGTTAAAATGTTTCATGTGAAACATTGAAATCAGACAAAACACAAATTGTTTCACGTGAAACAATGGTTATTTGAGGTGCGATATGTCCAATTCAAACTATGATATTGCCATTATCGGTGGCGGGGCATCGGGTCTTGCGGCGGCAATTTCCGCAAAAAGGCAAAACAACTCGCTATCGGTTGCTATATTTGAAGCCAATCAAAGGGTGGGCAAAAAACTGCTTACCACCGGTAACGGTAGGTGCAATTTAGGTAACGCAGGTAATCTTTCGGGTAGATATCACGGCGATACCGCCTTTGCCGAAAGGGTGCTTAATAAATTTACCACATCCAATACCATCGACTTTTTCAACAGCATTGGAATTGAGTGCATTGAACTTGAAGAGGAAAAACTTTATCCTATGTGCCTTCAGGCAAACGGAGTGGTTGACCAACTTCGTTTTGCAGCCGACGAAATCGGGGTAGAAACCCTTATCGAACATAGGGTACAAAAAATTGAACATAAAGGGAATTCCTTTATTATATATGTAAACGGCACCACCTATACCGCCAAAAAGGTGATTATCGCAACAGGCGGTGTTGCTGCCCCGAAAAGCGGATCTAAAGGGGACGGATACACCTTCCTCACAAACTTTGGTCATTCCAAAACCACCACACGCCCCGCCATTGTGCAGGTTATAACCAAAACCGACCTTACCAAAGCATTGGCAGGAATTAAGGTAGAGGGGGAAATATCCCTTACCACCAAAAAGGGCAGTCGCACCGAAAAGGGAGAGATATTATTTACCGAATACGGATTATCAGGACCCCCCGTTTTGCAAATATCCCGAATGGTAGCCGAATGCGGTCAGGGGGATATATCCATTGACCTTCTTCCCGATATTGATTTTACTGAGGTATTTTCCATTCTTAAAAGGCGAAAAGATATCCTCAAAAACCGAACAACCGACCAACTACTTTTGGGATTTCTAAACAAACGGGTAGGGGAAGTTGTTATTAAATCGGCAGGGATATCCCTTTCGACCCCCATTGCCGAGTTAAAAGAAAAAGACCTTAAGGATATTACTGCAAAGATTAAAAATTTCAAAATGACCGCCACCGGTACTAAAGGATTCGATAACGCTCAGGTTACCGCCGGGGGTATATCAACAAAAGATTTTAATGCCGATACATTGGAATCTAAACTTATAAAGGGACTTTACGCCACGGGCGAATTGCTTGACGTAGACGGCGACTGCGGTGGATTTAATCTTCAATGGGCTTGGGCAACGGGATACGTTGCAGGAATTTCAGCCGCGGAATAAATATATCGTAGGGCAGGGGACGATTCCCCCACGGTGTGGGGGAAATGTCGCGAAGCGACAAAGGGGGACGGCCTCCGTTAGAGGTGCTCCTGCCGAAAAAATATATACACTAACGGCGGGAGCAAGCCCCCGCCCTACAATAAAATTATTCATTATTACCTAAAAAAGACCTGCTTTCATAGCAGGTCTTTTTTCTTACACCGACTGAACGAGTGCCATAATAAGGGGAATTGTAAACAGGGATAAAAGCGTTGTTACACTAACAACTCGTGATGCGTAGTCCCCATCGCCACCAAACATAACCGAGAAGAGGGTGGTATTACTTGCCGAAGGGGCGGCAGCGGGAAGCACCGCACAACAAAGAAGGGTACCACGTAATCCTATTAAATACATTATTCCAAAGGTTAAAAGGGGAATAACCGCAAGACGTAAAAGACAACATATTCCAACGTAAATATCCTCTTTATCGAGTTTGAGTTTAAGGTTTTTAAGATAATATCCCGTAATGACCATTGCGAGAGGTGTATTTAAGTCGGCCATAAATCCAACGGGGGATGCAATTATGTAGGGAAGTTTTATTCGTAAGAAAAATAACGCAATACCAATCACTATTCCAATAACACCGGGGTTTAGGAATATCTTTTTTACCGAAATACCGCCTTTTCCTTGGTTTATTATATAAATTCCAAGGGTCCAGATAAGTATTTGGAAGGTACACATAAAAATTGAGACCAAAAATACCCCTTCTTCGCCAAAAAGTCCTTGGGCTAAGGGAATAGCCATAAAACCGCAATTACTGAAAACAGAGGCAAATTTGAGGGCGCTACGACGTGCTACGGTTGTCTTTCTATATAAAGGCAGGGTAAATACAAAACCTAACGTGGTTGCAATAAGGCAGGTAAGGAACATATAGAGCATTTCGTTAAGACGTTTTGAGGAAAATTCCACCGACACGAATGAGTGGATAATAATACAAACCGTAACCACCGTAAAAAGCAGTTTTGTAAGTTGCTTAATACCGTCATCGGTGAATATTTTAAGTTTACCGAAAACAAGACCCACCATCATAAGTGAAAATAGAATAAGTACCTGACTTGATACGTCTATAATATTTGATAATATATTCACACCCATATCTCCTTTTTGAAAAAGATATATCTATTCAACACCCGAAATGTAAATTTGTCAAGAAAAAATTGTAAATATCCCTCCACCGCTAACGCGGTCCCCCTCCCTTTAGGCAAGGGAGGCAACTTTTTGCTTTAATGTATAATATATATTATAAACTACAATTAAAAATAATACTTGATAATGTTGTAAACTTATGTTATAATTACCTCGTATTGAAATTTATTTTGGATAGTTGTCGCAAATTAAGCAACATTTGGCTATTTTACCCCCTTTTTTGAAAGCATCTATCCCTTTTGATATGAAAATAGAAAGAAAAGGAAAATTGATTATGGACTCATTTTTTGACGTATTTCAAAGTGTTTGTAATTTATGTGCATCTAAAATATCCACCGTTGCCTTTGATTGTTGGATAAAAAATCTTGAACCTATTCGTTTTAACGACGGTACTGCCGAACTTTATGCTCAATCGGCATATCAAAAAGAAATTATCGATAAATATTACATCGGCTTCTTAAAAGATGCTTTTGAAGAGGTTTTTGGTTTTCCCGTTGAGGTTTCGGTTCTTCTTGAAAATACCGAAAAGAAAAAAAGAGAAAATTTAGAAGGTCAATCGGTTACCGATCGTTATACCTTCGAAAACTTTGTTGTTGGTCCTTCAAACCGTTTTGCCCATGCTGCGGCCCTTGCGGTTGCAAGTAAACCCGGTTTTGCATACAATCCTCTTTTCCTTTACGGTTCATCGGGACTTGGTAAAACCCACCTTCTTAACGCTATTTGTAATTCAATTCGTGAAGATTATCCCGACCTTAAAATCATAAATAAACAGGGTGAACAGTTTGCCAACGAAATAATCGATGCTATTCATCAATTCAAAACAGGGGATTTTCGTGAAAAATATCGTAACACCGACGTTTTGGTTATTGACGATATTCAGTTCATCATTAAAAAATCTGCGGTTCAAATTGAGTTTTTCAATACCTTTAACGCTCTTTTTGAAAGCAGTAAACAAATTATAATTTCATCCGACCGTCCTCCTAAAGAACTTAAAGATTTGGATGAACGTATGACATCCCGTTTTGAAAGCGGTCTTTTGGCCGATATTCAAACCCCCGATTTTGAAACCAGAATTACCATCATTAAAAGAAAAGCAAAAAGTCAAAACGTAGAACTTCCCGAACAAACCGTTCAGTACATCGCAAATGAAATTAAAAACAATATCCGCCAACTTGAAGGTATTGTAAATAAACTTGTTGCACACAAAAATTTGTCGGGTGAAATTCCCGATTTATCCCGCGTTGCATCCCTTATCAGCGAGGTTAAAAAGGAAGATTTACCCGAACCTATCTCTCTTGATAAAATCATCGCAACCGTTGCCCGTTATTTTAACGTAACATCTCAAGATATTTGCTCTAAAAAGCAAAGCAGTGATGCATCTACTGCCCGTCATTACGCTATATACGTGGCACGTGAGGTTACCGATTTAACCCTTAAAACCATTGGTAAGTATTTAGGAAGAGATCATTCCACCGCAAGTATATCTTACAAAAAAATCGAAAACGAGGTTAAGAGAAATCCCAATACAAAAGACCTCGTTAACGAAATGATTAAAGATATTACAGGCGAAATTTAAGATATATATTTTTCTTTAATTTTTAACATACATTTTTTGTAAGTAGTCGTTATGAAAAAATGTAAATTCATTATGTAAACTAAAATAATGTTAAAGTTTTTTACTAAAAAATGCTAAAACCGTTGATGTAAATACAAATATCTAATTTTGTAAATTTTCAACACTGTGTTAATAGTAAATTTTTACCATTGGTTACCTTGGTTTACATAACTCTTAACATTTTCAACATACTTTTCAACATTAACCGTTGAAAACTTAAAATTAAATGTTGAAGTTAAATTTCAAACTTTTATCAACAAATATTCAAAGGGGAAAATTTTCCCTGTAATGCCTTATTTTTCAAGGGTTTAATATATGTTTTTAAAGCTTCAACCAACACTACTACTACTATTAAAATATATATTATATTATTTCATTTATTAAAGGGCTTCGCCCAATAAAAAAATAAAATTCCATAAAATTTATGGATTATTTAAGTAAAAAACCAAATTGAATTTTGGAGGAATAGAAAAATGAAAATTAAATGCACAAAAGATACTTTACTTGAAGCAACACTTAAGGTTATGGGTGCGGTAGGTTCATCCACCATATCTGCCCTTGAAGGAATTTTATTCTCCGCTGCATCGGGTTATTTAACCATTACCGGATATAACCTTGAAATGGGAATTACCACCGCCGTTAAGGCACAGGTTGAACAGGGTGGTCAGGTTGTTCTCAACGCAAAGTATTTTAGCGATATTATTAAAAAGGCACCTGCCGATATTATTGAGATTGATATTGATGAAAAACTTATCTGCACAATTAAGGCAGGGAAGAGTAAATTCTCAATTATTGGTATTGCTCCCGAAGAATATCCCGAACTTCCTGCGGTTGCCGACGGCAAAATCGTAGAGATCGAAGGTAACATTTTATCCTCCCTTATTCGTAAGGTAAGATTTGCTATTGCAAAGAATAACGAATATCCCATTTATACCGGTATGCTCTTTGAGGTTGAAGAAAATCAAATCTCCGCAGTTGCTCTTGACGGATGCAAGGTTGCGGTATCTAAAGATGTCATTAAAAATAACGAAAACGTTAAGTTTGTTATTCCCGAAAAGAGTGTAAACGAAATTTCTAAACTCGCCGAGGGCGTGGAAGAAAAAATCAGAATATCGGTTGGCGATAGACACGTTATTTTTGAAATCGGACATTATCTCTTTATTACCCGACTTATCAGCGGTGAATTTATGAACTATAAAGACGTTATGAAGAGGGTAAACACCACCTTTGCAAAGGTATCGGTTAACGATTTCTATGCAATGGCTGACCGTGTTGCTTTGCTTATTAACGATAGAGCAAAAACCTACGTTAAATGTATTTTTGAAGATAATTCCGTTCGACTTTCCTGTAATTCCGCCATCGGTAGTGCCGATGATAATATCGAAGCCGAAATTCAAGGCGAAAGAGTTGAAATTGGATTTAATGCTCAATTCCTTATTGATGCATTCCGCTCGGTTCCTACCGACGAGGTAATAATTGAACTTAAAGACCAAAATTCTCCCATTAAGATAAGACCTCTTGAGGGTGATGAATTTAGTTACTTAATTCTTCCCACCCGACTTATCTAAAAAATAAAGGTAAAAGATATTTATGAAAATTCTTGTTAAGAAAACCCTTGAAATCAGGGAAGATTTTATTAAACTTGATTCCCTTCTTAAACTTTCCGGTGAGGTTATGACCGGAGGAGAGGCAAAGGAGGTTATTCTTGACGGGCTTGTGCTTGTTGATAATGAAGTTTGCACCATGAGGGGAAAAAAGATTTATCCCGAAATGACCGTTAAGTTTAACAATAAAATTTTTAAGGTGAAAAAAATTGACCGTTAAAAATTTAAGGGTAGATAATTTTAGAAATATAAAAAATATTGAACTTTTTCCCTGCGATGAGGTGAATATTTTATTCGGTCAAAATGCTCAGGGTAAAACAAATCTTTTAGAAGCATTGTGGCTTTGCTCGGGTGCTCGTTCTTTTAGAGATTCAAGGGAAAAAGATTTAATAAAGTTCGGCGAAAAAACGAGTGAAATTAACGCTCAATTTTTTGCAAATAACCGTGAACAAAATATCAAGTTGGAAATTAGTGAAAAGAAAAAGTTTTTACTAAATAAAACCGATATAAAATCATCATCGGAACTTATTGGTGTTTACAATGCGGTTATATTTTCTCCCGATCATTTATCCCTTGTAAAAAGCGGACCCGAAGTAAGAAGAAAATTTTTAGACGATTCTCTTTGCCGACTTAAAAGCGGTGCAAAGGGTCTTGTTAACGAATATAAAAGGGTGGTTATTCAGCGAAACGCCCTGCTTAAAGAAAGTATTCAAAATCCAAATAAAGATATGTTGGACTTTTGGAATAATCTTCTTGCAGAATATGGTGCGAAACTGTGTCGACAACGTCAAAAATATCTCGAAGCAATTAAACCCTACGCCACCCAATTTTATAGCGGACTAACAAAGGAAAATGAAACCCTTGACCTAAAATATGAGGGTGAAAAGTATTCCTTTGATGACGGCAAAGAACTTTTGCTTTTGGATATTGAAAAAAATATGGCGGAGGATGAAAAATATCTAACCACAACTACGGGTCCCCACCGCCAGGATTTATTTGTTACCATTAACGGAATATCCGCTCGGAATTTTGGATCTCAAGGTCAGCAACGTTCGGCGGCGATATCGTTAAAACTTGCCGAAAGTTCCTTTATGAATGAATTTTTTGGCGAACAACCTATCGTTTTGCTTGATGACGTTATGAGTGAACTCGACAAATCCCGTCAGGATTATATTCTGAACAGGTTAAAGGGTATGCAGGTGTTTATTACCTGTTGCGATGCCGACCAAATATCCAAAATGACCGGCGGTAAATGTTTTGAAATTGAAAAAGGAAATTTGATTTTATGAGAAAAATCAAAAAATACCTAAACGTAGGTCAAAACGTGGTGGTAACCAGCGATGAGATTATCGGGATATTTGATATCGACACCGCCACGGTTAAAAAAGATACCCGAAATTTTCTAAAACGGGCAGAAAAGGAAAATTACGTCAAAAACGCCTTTGACCCCGTGTTTGATATTCCCGTATCATTTATCCTCACAAAGGGGCAAAATGATACCGAAAAACTAATATTTTCATCGGTTTCAACCTCTACACTTGAAAATAGATTGTAGATTTTGAAAACTTGCGATGTTTTATATATAAAACTTATTATTAAATTGCAGTAAAAGCACATTTGAAAGGATGTAGTTTTAATGGATAATGAAATTCTACCCGGTGCACAGGTAAGTGAGGCATACGACGCGGAACAAATTCAGGTTCTTGAAGGACTTGAGGCGGTAAGAAAACGTCCCGGTATGTATATCGGCTCAACAGGTGAAAGAGGACTTCATCATCTTGTATATGAAATTGTAGATAACGCCATCGACGAAACCTTGGCAGGTTATTGTACCCATATTGAGGTGGATATTTTAGAGGGAGATATTATCCGCGTAACCGACAACGGACGCGGTATTCCCACAGGTATTCATCCAAAACTGGGTATTCCTGCTGTATCGGTTGTATTTACCGTACTTCACGCCGGCGGTAAGTTTGGCGGAAGCGGATATAAAGTATCGGGAGGACTTCACGGTGTTGGTGCATCGGTTGTTAACGCCCTTTCAGAATGGCTTGAGGTTGAGGTTAAAGACGGTGAAAAAATCGTTACCCAACGTTTCCAACGTGGCGATGCGGTGAATGAACTTCACGAAATCGGCAAAACCACCGAAACGGGTACCACCATCACCTTTAAACCCGATGCCAAGATTTTTACCGACACCACCGTATATAACTACGATACCCTTCTCACCCGACTTCGTGAACAGGCATTCTTAAACGCAGGTGTTAGAATTACCCTTTCCGACCGCCGTTCCGACGGAGAAAACCGTCAGGATTTACTCTATTTTGAGGGCGGTATTAAGAGTTACGTTGAGTTTATAGGTGAAAACATCAAACGTGATTCTCTTTTTGATAACGTTATTTATATCAACGCTGTGGATGGCGACTCCACGGCGGAAATTGCTTTGCGTTATAATACAGGTTACGATACAAAAATCGTCAGTTTCGCAAACAATATCCACACCGTTGACGGCGGTACCCACGAAAATGCCTTCAAGACTGCCCTTACCCGTGCCGTAAACAACTACGGACGTAAAATGAAAATTCTTAAAGATGCCGATTCAAACCTTAAGGGTGATGATATCCAGGAAGGTCTTGTGGCGGTTATCAGCGTTAAACTTACCGATGCCCAATTTGAGGGACAAACCAAGGCAAAACTCGGTAATACCTCAATGGGTACTTTAGTAAACAATCTGGTGTCGGATAAACTTTCATCCTTCCTTGAAGAAAATCCTGCCATCGGTAAACTTATTATGGCAAAGGCAATGGCGGCATCCAACGCCCGTGAAGCCGCCCAAAAGGCAAGGGATTTACAACGTAAAAATTCCAATTCCGGCAGAATGAAAATGCCCGATAAACTTACCGACTGTATATCTAAAAATCCCGAAGAAACCGAAATCTTTATCGTTGAGGGTGATAGTGCAGGCGGTTCTGCCGTTAAGGGCAGAGATTCCCGTACCCAGGCCATTCTTCCTCTTTGGGGTAAGATGCTGAACGTAGAAAAGGCAAGGGAAGACAAAGTTTTAGGTAACGAAAAACTTCTCCCCGTTATTATTGCTCTCGGCACAGGTATCGGTGAGAATTTCGATATTACAAAACTCCGTTACAACAAAATATTCATTATGGCCGATGCTGACGTTGACGGTTCACACATCCGCACCCTTCTTCTTACCTTCTTCTTCAGATATATGCCGGAGCTTATTGAAAACGGAAATATTTATCTTGCTCAACCCCCTCTTTATAAGGTTACAAAGGGTAAGAAATTTATGTATGCCTTCACCGATGAAGAACGCGACCTCTACCTTGAACAACTTGGCGGCGGCGACGTTCAACGATACAAAGGTCTTGGTGAAATGGATGGTAAACAACTTCGTGAAACCACCATGGATCCCAACTTCCGTATTGCCCTTCGTGTTCGTTTAGAGGATGCAATGGAAGCCGATAAGGTATTCTCGGTGCTTATGGGTGATGACGTTGAACCCCGTAGAGAATTTATCGAAGCCAACGCCAAATATGTAGATAACCTCGATATTTAGTTTTGATACTTGAAAGGACTTATTTAATATGGCTAAAACAGTAGTATGTCCGAAATGCTTGGCAGAACAGGCAATAAGCCGTGATGCCGACGGCAAAATGGATTGTGTATTTTGCGGTGAAGAACTTGAACTCCCCGAATACGAAGAAGGGGAAGAATTAGAACCCGAAAATTTTGAAGATGAAGTGAAAAATCCTCGCATAGAGCCCATTGGTGAGCCAATAGAACTTAACTACGTTCTTAATCACGATGAGGTATCGGATGCATTATTTTCTTCGGGAAAAATCAGCGAAAGAAAGATAATCCCCATTTTAGAAACCATTGGTCTTTCTATTGCGGCGGTGATTTTGGGATTACCCCTTATTTTAGGACAATTTGGTCTTGTTGAGGGCTTTAAACAACCCGCCTTCACCGATTGGCTTTTCGTTATTCTTATGCTTGGTCTTATCCCCGTTGTTTGGATAATGCCAAACAAAACAAAAAAGAGCATTATTAAACGCTCCACCACCGGAAGTCAGTTGAATGTTAAAATTTTTGAAAACATTGCCACCGTTGTTGTTAATGATAATCAGGACGAAGCATGGGATTTAGAACTCGGTAAAAATTATCGTCTTGTTGAAACCGAAATTATTTATATTTTGGTGCTTCAAAACGGACAACTCCTTGTTTTCCCGAAACGTGCCATTAACGATGAAGATATTGAAAAGGTTAAGGCAAGAATTGAGATAAAAGAAGAAAAACAAATCGAAGAATAAATTATACAATTACTCCTCAAAAGAAAGAGTGATATAAAATGAACGAAAATATGGAAATTAATGAAATGTCAAATGGTATGATGGCACCCGTTAGTGCCGAAAATGACCGTTTGCACGATGTTGAACTTGTTGATGAAATGCGCAAGGCATATCTTGCCTACTCGGTATCGGTACTTGTTGGTCGTGCGCTCCCCGATGTTCGCGACGGTCTTAAACCTGTTCACCGTCGTATTTTATACACAATGTTTGAAAACGGACTAACCCCCGATAAAGCATATCGTAAGTGTGCCGACACCGTTGGTGCGGTGCTTGGTCGATATCATCCCCACGGCGACGCATCTGTATACGATGCCCTCGTTCGTATGGCTCAAGATTTTTCTATGAGATATATGATGGTTGACGGCCACGGTAACTTCGGTTCGGTTGACGGTTATCCCGCCGCTGCTTACAGATACACCGAAGCCCGACTTTCTAAAATATCCCTCGAAATGCTTCGTGATATCGATAAAGAAACCGTTGACTATATGTCCAACTACGATGACCGTCTTAAAGAGCCGGTAGCACTTCCCGCCCGTTTCCCCGCACTTTTGGTAAACGGTTCGGTGGGTATCGCCGTTGGTATGGCAACAAATATCCCCCCTCACAATCTTGCCGAGGTTGTGGATGGTATGTGCTATCTTATCGACCATCCCGAAGCCGAGGTTGATGAACTTTGCGAATATATTAAGGGACCTGACTTCCCCACCGGTGGTATCATTATGGGATATTCAGGTATCCGTGCCGCCTACGCCACAGGTAAGGGTAAAATTACCCTCAGAGGCCGTGCCGAAATTGAGGAATATCACAATTCCTATCGCATTGTCATTACCGAAATCCCCTATATGGTAAATAAGAAAAACTTGGTTCTCTCCATCACCGAACTTGTTAAGGATAAACGCATTGAAGGTATTGACGATATCGTTGACTATTCATCCGATAAGGACGGTATGAGAATCGTTATCGACCTTAAATCCAATGCAAATCCCCAGGTTGTGCTTAATCAGCTTTACAGTATGACACAACTCCAGACCACCTTCGGTGCAATTATGATTGCGGTTGTAAACGGAGAGCCAAAACAACTTACCCTTAAAGAAATTCTTAATCATTATATCGCTCACCAATGCGACGTTATTGAACGTCGTACCCGTTTTGAACTTAAGAAGGCAAGAGAAAGAGCCCACGTTTTGGATGCTCTTAAAACCGCCCTTGATTTTATTGATGAGGTTATCAAAATTATTCGTGCATCCAAGAGTATCCCCGATAGTAAGGCAGCCCTTGCCGAAAGATTTGGTTTTGATGATATCCAAACCACCGCTATCGTGCAAATGCCCTTGGGAAGATTGTCCGGTCTTGAAAAAATCAAGATTGAGGAAGAACTTGCCGAACTTAAACTCAAAATTGCCGATTATGAGGATATTCTTGCAAACGAAGGCCGTGTTCTTGCCCTCGTAAAAGAGGAAGCGCTTAACATCCGCGACAGATTTGTGGATGAACGCCGCACCGAGATTACCCCCGTTAGCGGTGAGGTAGATATTGAAGCACTTATTCCCAAAGAGGAATGTGTTATCACCTTATCCAATAAGGGATACGCAAAACGTCTTCCCAGCGATACCTATCATCTCCAACGCCGTGGCGGTAGAGGTATTACAGGTATGTCAAGCAAGGATGATGACTTCGCAACCTTTATGTTTACCACAAACTCCCACGATTATATTATGTTCTTCTCTAACTTTGGCAGGGTGTATCGCCTTAAAGCATACGAAATCCCCGAAGCAGGCAGAACCGCCAAGGGTATGAATATCGTAAACATCCTTCCCCTTTCAGAGGATGAGAAGATAACCGCTATGATTAAGGTTCCCGAATTTGATGATACCAAGTATCTCTGTATGGTTACAAAACAGGGTATCATTAAGAGAACACTTCTCAGTGCCTACAACACCTCCCGTAAGGGCGGTATTATCGCCATCGATCTGGATGAGGGTGATGAACTCCGTTGGGTTAAGATGACCAGCGGTGAGGATGATCTCCTCATCGCCACCAAAAAGGGTATGATTATCCGCTTTGCCGAAGATGATGCCAGAGCCGTAGGTCGTACCGCAAGAGGTGTAAGAGCCATCAAACTTTCGGAAGAAAAGGGCGACGAAGTTGTGGGTATGGCTGTGTGCAGTGAGGGTCAGGATCTCCTTACCGTTACCGAAAGCGGATACGGCCGTCGAAGTAGTTTCGATGATTATCGTGTTCAGTCCAGAGCAGGTAAGGGCGTTACCAACTACCGCACCGCATCCTATGGCGAGGTGGCAGGCATTACCGCTATTTCGGATGATGAAGACGTTATTATGATATCTGCAGGCGGTATAGTTATAAGAATTCCCGCCGATGGAATCAGTACCTTTGCCCGTCCCGCAAAGGGTGTCCGCGTTATGAGGGTAGGAGAGGGAGATAAGGTGGTAACCCTTGCCCGTTCCATCCACGAAAACGAGGATGAGGAAGATGCCGAGGGCGAAGAAGCCACAAACGAAACTACCGAAACAGTAGAAACAACTGAAGAATAAAACAAACAAAAAGTACGAGTGATATTTCACTCGTACTTTTTAACTTAAAATTGAAAATGGAAAGTTGAAAATTGCGGTGTCGGCAAAGCCGACGGATTGATATTAAAACATATAAACTTGTCATATTATTATAAAATACTAATCTTCGCTATGGAAAAAGTTCCAAACGTTTTGGGCGGATTTTTCGCTCATTCCCTCACAAGTTTTTATTTCTTCCACCGAAAGTTTAGATATTTTATCCACCGAGCCGAATTTTATTGTTAAAAGTTTTGCTCGTTTTTCACCCACTCCCTCAATGTTTGTGAGCACCGAATTAAGGGTTGCATTTTTTCGCCTTAATCTATGATAATCAATGGCGAAACGATGCACTTCATCTTGAATTTGAGATATGAGGGTGAATACGTTTCGGGTTTGTTTTATTTCGATTTCACCCTTTATGCCCACCATGCTGTCGGTTTTGTGGTGAGAATTTTTTACCATACCAAAGAGGGGCACCGATGCAAAATCTCCTGTCATTTTTGGCATTACTGCCGAGATTTGTCCTCTACCGCCGTCAAGCAAAATAAGGTCGGGAAGTTTACCAAATCCTTCGTTTGTATCTTTATTTTTTTCATACTCGGCAATTCGACGCTCCATAACCTCCGCCATAGAGCCGTAGTCATCCTGACCGTCAAAGGTGCGGATTTTGAAACGTTTATATGCTTTTTTGAAGGGCTTTCCCTTTTTGAAAACCACCATTCCCGCAACGTTTTCATCCCCTGCGGTGTGGGAGATATCGTATGCCTCAATGTATTCGGGGGCTTTGCTTATACCAAGCAAAATGGCGAGTTCATCAAGCACCGCTTCTCCGCGATTGCCCCTGCCTTTTGTGATTATAAGTCGCTCGGCGGCGTTTTCTTTACACATCTTCACAAGGGCAAACTGCTCACCCTTTTGAGGGATAACTATCTTCACATTTTTGCCCGATTTTTCAGAAAGAAAACGGGTAAGGAGTTCGGTATCTGCTACCTCGCCATCCACTGTAATTTGTTTTGGAATTTTTCTTTCTCCCGAATAATAACTCAAAATAAATTCATATTTTGTTTCGGGGGTATCGGTAAAATCATCCAAGATAAAATGCTCATCATCATATAATCTACCCTCGGAAAAATGAAAAATTTCCACGCACATTTTAGCGGCGGTAAAGGCAAAACCAAAAACATCCTGTTCTTTAACGGGGGATGATACTATTCTTTGTTTTTCTCCTGCCTTTTTAATGGCGTTGATGCGGTCTCTTAGTTTTGCCGCCTTTTCAAACTGCATATCTTCGGCGGCGGCGTACATTTTTTTCTCAAGTTCTTTTATAATTTCTTTGTCGCCCTCCTTAATAAAACGGATAGCACCCTCCACAAGTTCGTTGTATTCTTTAAGGGTAACCTTTTCGTTGCAAGGGGCACAGCAAAGCCCGATTGCGTGGTTAAGACAGGGACGGGATTTGTGTTTTGCATCAAAATTCTTATTGCATTTTGGCAAAGAAAATAAATTTTTGGCGGTCTCTACCGTTTGATTAACCACCCATCCCGAATTGTAGGGGCCAAAATATTTTGCACCGTCATTTTTTATCATTTTTTCGGCGGTGATATTTCGCCATTTATCATCTGATATTCTAATGTAGTGATATCCCTTATCATCTTTGAGAAGGATGTTGTATTTTGGTGTGTGTTGTTTAATGAGGGATGCCTCTAAAATAAGGGCTTCAAATTCGCTGGTGCAAACAATATATTCAAAATCTTTAACGTGATCAACCATACTTTGCACTTTAGGAGAGGTATGTCCCGCTTCGCGAAAATACTGAGATACACGGTTTTTAAGTTCTCTCGCTTTACCGATATATATGATTTTATCCCCTTCCCCCTTCATGATGTAAACACCCGGGGAAAGAGGCAACGATAACGCCTTTTCACTTAAAATTTTAAGGTTTGGGTTCATAGTGATATTACACTCCACCTACAATTTATCTAAATTTATTCTACCACACCCCAAAACATTCGTAAAGATATAATTTATCTTGATTTTATGGTAGTTTTGTAATATTATTAAAATGTATAATTTTGTGCAAAGGAGTGGCTCAAATGGCAGAAATCACCGTACTTGGTGCGGGCGGATGGGGTATCGCCCTTGCTCTTACCGCCTACCGTTCGGGACACAAGGTAAACCTATGGACTAAATTCGAGGATGAGGCAGTAGCCCTTCGTCGGGATGAAGAACACAAAAAACTTCTTCCCGGAGTATATATCCCGAAAGATATAAATATCACCACCGATTTGTCGGTTATCAAAGATAACGAAATGGTCATAATTGCGGTGCCATCCTTTGCCGTTGAGCAAACCGCTATGGATATATCGGGAATTATATCCGCCACCACTATTATAACCAACGTTGCCAAGGGTTTTGCAGATGATGAGGGAACTCGTTTATCTGAAATTATAAAAAAATACAATTCAAACAATCCCGTTACGGTTCTTTCGGGACCCACCCACGCCGAAGAGGTTGCCCACAACAAGCCCTGCTCCATTGTTAGTGCTTGTGAGGATATGTCGGTTGCCGAAAGGGTGCAAAAACTTCTTATGAGTGATACCTTCCGCATTTACGTTAACACCGACGTTATTGGTGTTGAACTTTGCGGAGCATTCAAAAACGTTATGGCTTTGGCGGCAGGTATTAGCGACGGAATGGGCTTTGGCGATAACACCAAGGCGGCTTTAATGACAAGAGGAATGTATGAAATGTCCCTTATCGGCGAGGCATTCGGTGCCGAGCGTACCACCTACTACGGTCTTGCAGGAATGGGAGATTTAATCGTAACCTGCGGTAGTATGCATTCCCGTAACCGTCGTGCAGGTATCCTTATTGGCGAGGGGATGTCCGCCGCCGATGCGGTTAAAAGAATAGGCACCGTTGAGGGATATTTTGCCACCAAATCGGCATATCTTATCTCGAAAAAATACGGTGTAGATATGCCTATTACCGAACAATGTTACAAAATTTGTTATGAGAATTTAGATCCAAAGGATGCCATAAAAAAACTAATGGGAAGAAGCGGAAAAGCGGAACAATGAGAAACGAATTTATTGAAACAGGAAAGATAGTCGGCACCCACGGTGTCCGCGGAGAAATGAGGGTTGAGCCCTGGTGCGATACCCCCGCCGACCTTACGAAATATAAAGCCCTTTATCTCGATAATAAAGGCGAAAATAAACTTAAAATAAAGGCATCCCGTGTGCATAAAAACATCGTGCTTATTACCGTTGACGGTGTTACCACCATTGAAGAGGGAGAAAAATACCGCGGTAAAAAAATATATATCGCCCGAAAGGATCTCAAACTCAAAAAGGGTGATTATCTCATTGTAGATTTAATCGGCTGTGAGGTTTTTGATGCCGATACAAAGGAAAAATACGGTGAAATAACCGATGTATCAAGAACGGGTGCAAACGACGTTTGGCATATAAAGAGGGATGATAAAGAATATCTTATTCCTGCCATCCCCTCGGTTGTTGAGGATGTGGACGTGGAAAAATGCACCGTTACCATCACCCCATTGAAAGGAATTTTTGACGATGAGGATTGATTTTTTAACCCTCTTTCCCGAAATGTGCGAAAGGGTTATGAGTGAGAGTATCATAGGCAGAGCCACCGCAAAGGGACTGCTTGATTTTCACTATTTTCAAATAAGAGATTACACCGAAAACCGCCAAAAACAGGTGGATGATGCACCTTACGGCGGTGGTATGGGAATGATAATGCAGGCACAACCTATATATGATTGTTATCTTGATGCCCTTAAAGACAGCGATGAAAAACCCCACGTGATATTTATGTCCCCAAGGGGGAAAGTTTTCACCCAGGAAAGGGCAAAAGAACTTGCAAAAATGCCCCGACTTATGTTTATCTGCGGACATTACGAAGGTGTTGACCAAAGGGTTCTGGATGAAATAAAGCCCGAAGAAATATCCATTGGTGATTACGTTTTAACGGGGGGAGAAATTCCCTCAATGGTGGTTGCCGACTCGGTTTGCCGACTCGTTCCGGGGGTTTTATCGGATGAAACCTGCTTCACCGAAGAAAGTCATTATAATGGACTTTTAGAATATCCCCAATATTCCCGTCCCCGCGTTTGGATGGATAGGGAAGTCCCCGAAATTTTGCTTTCGGGACATCACGCCAACATAGAAAAATGGCGCAGGGAAGAGTCCCTTAAAATCACAAAGGAATGCCGTCCCGATATGCTGGAAAAAGCGGAACTTACCAAGAAAGATAAACAGTTCCTAAAATCCCTTGATGAGATTAAAATAGAAGAGTAAATATAAAACGAATTTGGTTATTGTTCATTATTTTTATTGAAAATTATGTATAAAATACACAAAGGCGACCATTTTATTTTTAGGTCGTTTGGAAAGAGAGTAGAACTTTCTTAAAATTCGCTCTAAATTCGTTGACTAAACCTAAATTTGTGATATAATATCAATACCAAGTATAAGTTGTGCAGGAGAGAATAAGATATGTATAGTAAAGAAGTTATGGTTCAAAATAAAGTCGGTCTTCACGCCCGTCCCGCTACATTCTTTATCCAAAAGGCAAACGAATTCAAATCTTTAATCACCGTAGAAAAAGAAGAACGTCGTGTAAACGCAAAAAGTCTTCTTGGTGTGCTTTCTCTCGGCATCATTGGTGGAACCAATATCACCATTCGCGCAGAGGGTATTGATGAAGAGGCAGCTGTTGAAGCACTTGTAAAACTTGTTAAGTCTGGCTTTGCCGAATAATTTATCTTAATAAAAAAAGGGGCGAATATATTTCGCCCTTTATTTTTTATAAGGGAGTAGAAAAATGTCGATAAATTGTATTGTGTTTGACCTTGACGGCACACTCTTAAATACTTTAGATGATTTAGCAAACGGCGTAAATTATACTTTAGAAAAGTTTGGATATCCCACCCACGAAATTGAAAAATATAAAATCTTTGTGGGCAACGGAATGAAAAATCTAATAAACAGAGCGGTGCCCGAAGAGATAAAAAACACCGAAATTGAAAAGGATATTCTCGCCGCATTTATGGAATACTATTCGGCACATTCCACCGACCTTACCTGTCCCTACGACGGTGTTGAAGATATGATAGATGCCCTCAAAGACAGAGGCATTAAAATCGGAATGGTTACCAACAAAGCCCACAACGCGGCAATAGATATTATGGAAAAATATTTCAGCGGTAAGTTTGACTACGTTTTAGGACAAAGTGAAAAATTCCCCCTAAAACCCAATCCCGCAAGTGCAATTTTCGTGTGCGAAACTTTAGGATGCACCCCCGAAAACAGTATCTTCGTTGGAGATTCGGGAGTGGATATGAAAACGGGTGCGGATGGCGGATTTTTACCCGTCGGCGTTTTGTGGGGCTTTAGAGATAAGGATGAACTTATATCAAACGGCGCAAAAGCGGTAATATCTCACCCCGCCGAACTTCTTAAAATTGTGGATGAATAAAGAATTATATCTTTAGGAGGATTAACTATGAATAAAACTACAAAAACATCGTATCGTTGGTTTCTTCTTGCTGTGGCGGTACTCGCTATGCTTGTATCGGGAATTATATATGCCTGGTCTATTCTAAAAGTGCCCCTTGCCGAAGATTTCAAATGGACTGCCAGTCAACTTTCCCTTAACTTCACCCTTACAATGTGCTTTTTCTACTTGGGCGGATTATTGGGCAGTTTCTTATCCCGTAAAATCGGAGTAAAACTTTCCACCGTTGTATCGGCAGTTTTGGCAGGTAGCGGTATGGCTCTTACGGGATTTTTAAGCGGAAGTAATATTTTTATTCTTTACGTTACATACGCTCTTATGGCGGGACTGGGTATCGGTATCGCATACAACGTGGTTATATCCACCGTTAATGCTTGGTTCCCCGATAAAAAAGGCCTTTGCACGGGATGTCTTATGATGGGATTCGGCGCAAGTTCCCTTATTTTAGGTAATCTTGCCGATTCTCTTTTCAAAAGCAACCTTGACCGCAAGGGCACATATATTGTTTTAGGACTTGCCCTTTTAATCATACTTTTAATTGCAAGTATTTTCATTAAAAAGCCCGATGAAAATATGATATTCCCCACCCCCAAGAAAAAGAAAAATTCCTTTGCCGAAGATTTTGAGCAAAAGGATTACAGTGCAAAGGATATGTTAAAACGTTTTACATTCTGGCGTGCGTTTATTCTTCTTTGCTTCGCAACTGCAGTGGGTAATTCGGTTATAAGTTTTGCCCGTGATTTAGCACTGTCGGTGGGAGCGGAGGTCGCCCTCGCCACCACCTTGGTTGGTGTCTTGGCGGTTTGCAACGGACTTGGAAGAATTTTAACGGGGGCTATGTTTGATGCCCTGGGCAGAAAAATGACAATGTTAATTGCCACTATTCTTACCATAGTTGCCGCAGGAACAACCCTTTTATCTGTAATGATAACTTCCTTGCCCCTTTGCATTGTGGGACTTTGTTTAACGGGACTTTCATACGGTTCTTGCCCCACAATGGTATCGTCCTTCACAATGGCATTTTACGGACAAAAACACTTTGCAACCAACTTTAGTATTATGAATTGCAATTTGCTTTTTGCATCCTTTATTGCCACCGCCTGTTCGAGTTTGCAAACGACATTTGCCGGATACACCGTACCCTTTATTCTTCTCCTCGGATTGGCAGTAATTGCCTTGATTCTTAATTTGAGCATAAAAAGACCGTAGATAATAAGGCGAAGTAATGGTTTGTGGTTTTAGATGAAATCGCGAACACGCGATGAAATTCTCACTCCGTTCGAATGAAATCTGCTTCGCAGATGAAATTAAATCCACCCACCCGCCGTCGAGGCGGATTTCATCCAACGAAGTTGGATTTCATCATCGAAGATGATTTCACCCACCCGCAAGGGTGGATTTAGTTGAAAAGAAAACACCTTTTGTCCGTTAGACAAAAGGTGTTTCTTTTCTTGGCGGAGAGTGTGGGATTCGAACCCACGTGGGTTGCCCCAAACGGTTTTCAAGACCGCCTCGTTATGACCACTTCGATAACTCTCCGAATATATATTAACTTGTATGTGAGGTTTAGGATGCAAACGCGATAGTCGGCTCCGCCCCGTTATGTCCTGTTGCGGTGCCCGAAATTTTTTGCTCGTTTTTCACTTCGCAAAATTTCGACCGCTGCCACTCCTTATTGCTTGCTGTATCTGCCACAGGCAGCGCTCGCAAACGTCCCCACTTCGATAACTCTCCAAATATATATTAACTTGTATGTGAGGTTAAGGATACAAACGCGATAGTCGGCTCCGCCCCGTTATGTCCTTAAAGAACATTTCCCTCACGACCGAATAATTTTAACACGCGATATAATATTTGTCAAGTGTTATTTGTTGTTAAAATCTTTCAAAGTTTATACTTTGCAAAAATCATCCAAACTAAAATGTAATTGACAATTTTCTTTTTCAGTAGTATAATCCAAAGGTGCGAAAAAATGCAAAAATTCTCACAGATAAGAGGTATCTTTATGAGTTTTATGAATAATAAGTGGACTCGTGCCGCTATCCCCGCCCTTCTTCTTCACGGAAGTATCGGCACGGTATATTGCTGGTCTCTTTTTAAGGGCGAAATCAGCGGTGCAACGGGTATTCCCAAAGGCACCCTCGAATGGGCTTTCTCACTTGCTATCTTTTTCCTCGGAATGTCGGCGGCTTTCCTCGGCAACTTCGTTGAAAAGGATATTAAAAAAGCAAGTTTGCTTGCCACCATCTGCTTTGTTGTAGGTGTTGTAGGCACGGGAATTGGTGTACATCTTAAAAGTGCAGTGCTTATTCTTCTTTTCTACGGTGTTGTAATGGGTGTAGGTTTAGGTCTTGGATATCTTTCCCCCGTTAAGACACTTATGCTTTGGTTTAAGGATAAAAAAGGTCTTGCCACAGGTCTTGCAGTAGCAGGATTCGGTGCTGCCAAGATGGTATTTTCTCCCGTTATAGAATTCCTTATGGGCAAATTCGGTGTTGAAATCACCCTTTATATTTTGGCAGGAATTTGGTTTGTAATGATGTTTATTGCCCACCTTTTCCTAAAGAAACCCGACGGATGGGTCGAATCTCACGAGCATCTTACCATCGGTCAATTTTTTGGTCGATTTAAGATATTTAAGGACGTTAAATTCATCGGTATCTGGCTTGTATTCTATATAAATATCACCTGCGGACTTGCCCTTATCTCTCAAGAAAAACAAATCTACGGTGTCCTCGGCATTGCAAGTGCGGTGGCAATCTTAAGTACCATCACAGGACTTCTCAACGCCGCAGGCCGTTTGGGATATTCATCCCTCGGCGATAAATTTAAGGATAGAAACACCGTATATAAAATTATCTTAATCAGTGAAATCGTTATGACAGCCGTAGCACTGTTTAGCGGTGCGGTATCGGGCAAAGCAGGTACTGTTGGAATGATAATTGCGGTGGCACTTCTCTTTGTTGTCAACGCAGGATACGGCGGTGGATTCAGCAACCTTCCCACCCTTCTTTCCGACGTTTACGGAATGGGTAAAATATCTTCCATTCACGGCATCGCCCTTTCGGCTTGGGCATTTGCAGGGCTTTCCGGCAACCAAGCAGCCCAGTTTATCCTCGATAAAACAGGCAACAATTATCAAAATATTTTATTCTTTACCGGTGCGCTATATGTAATCGCCATTGTGGTTGACTTCTTACTTATCCGCGGTAAAGCAGAAGAATAAATAATCTCTGCCTCCCTTGCCTAAAGGGAGGGGGACCGCGTTAGCGGTGGAGGGATAATAAACGCAGGTTGATGAAGTATCAACCTGCGTTTTTAAGTAATAAGTAATAGTGAATAGTGAAGAGGTAAGGTGTCGGCAAAGCCGACGGATTATAAAATATTGATAAACATAAAAACACGGTTCCTTTTTGAAAGGGAACCGTGTTTTGTATTATTTATCGCCCATTAAAACAAACCTTTAATAATTGGAAATACCACGGAATTATAGCAAACTTTTTAGATATAGTCAAGGGAATGCTAAAATTGATTTCCCGCAAACTATTTATTAAATAATGTAAAAAACACCGTTACGGTGCGGGGGATACCATCACAAACGCCGCTTATTCTGGCACCGCCCAAACTTATCAGTTCATAAACCTCAACAGTATTCACGGGGCAGGTGAATACAATCTCTCCGTCGCAACGAATGTTAAATACCTCTTTATCATAATCAATCAGCCCGTGTTTGCCAATTATAGTTTCGATAGAATTTTCATCCCGTTCCGAAACGTATCGAATGGGTTTGCCTTTAATTCGGGCGAGAACCTTTTCCGAGGCGGTATATTTTGACTTGCGTTTGAATAATCCCATTTAACATTTTCCTTACATTATAATATATAGGGATTTTATCACATCTTTTTATCTTATGTCAATATCAAAGTGTAAAGATGTGAATATAATGAATTATCCGGATGCAAAAGGGGCAAAATAGTGGTTGACATAATGCCGAGACACAAGATACAGTATGTCGAAAAATAACTTAAAAAATTTTTGAAAAAAGTTGAAAAAAACGCTTGACAAAGCGGGTTTACTTTGTTATTATAGCGGGGTCGCATTTGAGCGACACAAAATTCAGGCACTTTTCTTGAGTGGAAAAAGAAGGATTACGGTCCTTCAAAAAACTTGAAAAAAATTTAAAAAAACTTAAAAAAAGTACTTGACAAAGGGAATTCTATGTGGTAGAATGAACTTCCGACGTCGCAAAAGGGCGTCGAACGGACCTTGAAAATTAAACAACGATTTAGGAACCCGAGATTTTTTTGAGAAGTTTTAAAAAAGGAAAAACTACTCCTTAACCAGTAGAGATTAAATCTCAACGGAAAGAAAGTCGGTCTGAAGAAGACCGCAATACGCA